>JAQYWL010000042.1 GCA_030145035.1 Desulfobacteria bacterium
CCGTAAAGCGTCTCTAAGAGGGAGGATTGAAGGTCAATATAAAACTTTTTTTTCGCACCGTATTGCGCCTTGGCTGGTTTATAGACTTCAATGTGAACCGTCTCCTTGATGATGTCCTTTTCTCCTCCCATCAGCTCAAGATATATGATTCCATTGGTGTGTTTGCTTCCTACCCTGGCATCTGTGTGTTCCGGATCGAGAATATAAATTTCGTTTTGCTGCGTAAAAAGGGTGGTATGGGATATCACCCCGCTTCCCGCCGGCACGATGACCTGCTCCACCCTTTGCTCCGGTTGAGCAAAATAGAGATCTTCACGAGGAATCCTTTTCAGCACAGCAGCCTTCAGATAATCGGGCGTCAAGACCCTGGGATTCGGAAGATGGACAAGGGGCATAACCGCTACAGCCAGGATGCCTTCCCCCAGCACCCTGGTTCCTTTAGGAACAATGATGGTACGGTTTGAAATGAGATTGATCAACTCCTCGGCAGAGTATTTCAGTTCAGGGTTTTTCAAATAGATCTTGCCGACTTCAAGGCCGGGTGTCATCAACTGGTCAATGGTAAGGCCTGCCGAATATTCGGGAATATAAAACCAGAATCTGGCTTCATAGGAGATCTTGTTCCCTTTCAGTTCAAAAGGACTGATCTTCTCCTGATTGATGCCAAGCCTGGCCTTTGTGCTGTGCAGGTCGGTTGTCAGGCAGTCCTGGTTGCGCAAGAAATACTGTATCTGTTCATCCTCAAGGTATACTGAGGCCAGCGCAACGACCTCCGTGTCATCTGCACGGATGATCTTCTCGATCTTGCAGTCAGGGCTTTCGTTCAGGGACACAGTAGAACCTCCAGGAAAGGCTGCACAGGGCAGACGAACCGCCCTGTGCGCTCTGTTGACAGCCACAAAGAGTACCGTTCAACATCGCCGGAAATACCAAATTTTTTCAATTAGAGCAAACAACTCCGTATGTGATTTATTGAATACCCTGCATAACATCCCATATCATTCGGCCCATGGCAATTAGCACAAGGACGGCCCCTTCAAGCCTTCCAATCTTCCATCCACTTCGCATAAAAAATACAACAATCGTGACCATGCCAACCAGTGAAATAACGGAATAAAAGGCGTGGTCATCCATTTTTCCCAGAAAAAATACGCTGCCGCATACTCCCATGATTCCCAGTTGGTTAAAGATGTCACTTCCCACAAGATTACCAATGGCAATATCAGCTTTCCCCTTTCTGGCAGCCACCAGAGAAGTAACCATTTCAGGAACCGATGTTCCTGCTGCAACAATGGTCACACCGATAGCCCAGTCAGACAGACCCATAGATTTGGCCAATCCCTTAGCGGATCCAACAGCATAATGGGACCCTATTGCAAGTATCGCGAACCCCAATATAATCAAGAGGGAATCCCATTTCTTCGGGGTGCTCTCTTCAGCAGACACCTCCTGTGATTCATTGCTGGGTATATTTCTTTGAATAATCAATACAGCGATGTAAATCACAAATCCCACAAGGAAAATAGTACTTTCCCAGCGGGCTAGAAAATTGTCCCTCATGAAAATCAGAAGAACAAGGGTTATTGAAAGCAAAACCATTCCATCTCGATAGACCAAAATCCTGGATGTCTTAAGCGGCCGGAGAAAGGCAGATAATCCAAGTATAAATCCCAGATTAAACATATTACTGCCGACCGCATTACCAATGGATATGGAAGAAGCATGCTTGGCCGCAGCCATAAATGAAATTGCTATCTCAGGCAGGGAAGTTCCCAGGGATACAATAGTAAGCCCGATAATGATTTCAGAGATTCCGAACTTGTTAGCGATTCTGCACGCAGAATCAATCGTAATATTCGCGCCTTTGACCACAACATAAACAGAGGCCGCAAATACGACCGGATAAAAAAGATAAGCATATATTGGATCGCCCAGATTCCATATATGCTTATTAACATCGAGAAATTCCAGCATATGCTCGTTCATATCATAACCCGGACAAGCCGGAACCAAAAAAGAAGTGCCTAAAGTGAACTAAAGTGCCTAAAGTTGAGGAATGCGCCTCCGGCGCAACCTGTTTTTAAGACTGACCACGCCGAACCTGCCCGCCATTGCCATGTGTGCGGCATTGTAGCTACCCGGCAAGCCAGGCGTTGGCAGGCGGGGGCGTGCACATTAACTTTAGCTCACTTTAGGCACTTTAGGCACTTTAGCTCACTTATTATTGAATATAGCAAGAAATTTTCTGCCAGAAAAAACACGAATTTTAGAACTTAGGAACTACGGCTCAAATACCGGGTTCAAACCCGCTGGCTTCTCAATTGTCTCCTGCCACTGCACAGGGCAGACGAACCGCCCTGAGCGCTTTGTGATAGCCACAATGAGTACTGTCACATTACCGGAAATACCATATCTTTTCAATTAGAATTCCTGAGTAAACAAAGATTCTCTTGACGGTTGTCCCTTACAGGTATTACGAATCACCTATGGGTCGCAAGAAGTCTATAACAGTGATCGAATTGATCGTTAGCCATGACGGGAAGAACTGGATTGCAAGGACTGATTGGCTATCTGCTGAGGCTCCGACGTTAGAAGAGCTGGATAATGAATTGACAAAACTGGTGAAACAGAAGGGCTACCTTGAACCGGGTAAGAAGCTCGATTTGTTTATGGCCTTTGACAATTCCACTATTCCCCAGTGGATGCGTCAGTACAGCCAGCATTATTTTAACAGAATCATACGGGTGGAGAGTTAGGGGATTGGCACGCCAGATGCTTCTAACCCATCACTCCAGTACTCCATCACTCCATCTGGAAGGTGTGCATCTTAGCTAAGGAGCGGTCGGTGGCATCATGCCATGATGGAATAACCATGCTAGAAAAAATCCCAGCGGTATTATTATGAACACAAGAACTGTTCCGTAAGCGGCAGCCAGCCTTCCCAGCCCTTCTTTGGCGAGTTCCCTGAAATCTGTGACTATACCTATGCTTGTGAATGTCAGCATAAAAAAGAACTTCCTCAGAGAACCTTCAATCGGTTTAATCCCAAATTTAAGGTCTTCGAATGTCATGATGTCGGCCAGCCCCAGACCCATAACCAGGAACCATGCAATGAAATATCCAAGAACAAACTTTGGAAATCTGAACCATATCTCAGATTTTGGAACTGTCTCTCCCGGCCTTCTCTCTATGTACCAGACCCAGACTACTGCCAGTACAAATGCCCATACCCCTATGAACATGTCTATCCAGATCTTTGTCATGATTGCCGAGGCCAATATCCAACCCTCATCCCAGTGTATGCCTTCTCCGGCAACTTTACTCCTTATAAGGTCATCAAGTATTGCTCCTGCCGCAGCATCAGCCCCATCAGTCTTTACAGTCAATCCGAGGCTGGCTCCAGCAACTATTGGCTCATGTGACCAATATTTCGTGAGTACTCCCGGGAGGATTACAAGTTCTGAAAAAGCAAAGACCACTACCAGCGAGGATATCATAATAGGAACTATAGGCCTTGCTCTAATAGCTCCACCAGTGGCAATTGCAGCTGAAACCCCACAAATTGAAATTGCTGAAGCCAGGCATGCTGACCATTCCTTTGTCAGTTTGAAAATTTTTCTACCCACCGTGTAAGCCAAAGGCCAGAAAAGGAGATAAGCAGCTATTGTGGCACAGCAACCGGCAAGGAGCAGATGGATAGCAAAACCTGCGGCCTCAATCGCCTTCAAGCCCAATTTGGTCCCAAGGCAGACAATAGCAACTTTAATGAACCATTCCGGTTTTGCCGCCTCCTTCACGAAGGTTCTAAACCTCTTTGGAGTCAGATTTCCAATAAAGAGCCCTGCAAACAGCGCTATTATATAATAAGCCCCGCCCAAAGAAAGACCCCGTTCAATGCCATATTTCTTCCACTCCAATTCAGTTGCCGCGATATATGCATTTTGGCCGACAATGTAGAAAATCACTGTTAGCCAAAAGATTATAGTCCATGCTATAAAGTACTTTTTCACATCCCATTTCATGAATTTGGCCCCTGTGCAGGTGACCGCTGTGAAGATGATATAAGTTAGTATGAGGGATGCTACCGGACTTAATAGCCCCTTAGAAGAGGCTCTAAACGACTTTGTTATGTCTACCCACATGGAGAACTTTACTATCCAGCCGGTTAAGTCAACCCGAGTTGCTGCTGCCAGGAGACCAAGCAAGACAAAGAAAAGGCCTATCCAGACTGCCCACCAGTCCTCTGTGCTGAACATCCCGTCATGCCATCTTCTATGTTCAGCCATCAGTGACCTCCCAGGAGAAACATGTGGACCAAAGTTGCCAATACAATCAGTGCTATTATGCCTGCGATTACAGAACCTACGACCAGTTTTGTCTCTATCGGCAGCCAGGGTTCCTCGGTTTCATAAGGAGCTTCTACTTTATTGACATCTTTCATATTTCACCACCTCCAAAATTCTTAATACTCATATTTGAAAAAAAATGTCAATAAAATTTTCATTGAGCCAATCCCCTTATGCCTCCAGCCTCTTATAACATCTTACGCAGCATTGAGGCATTTCCGACCTGGTTTGTCCGGGTTTTCTATCTGTCTCAGGATCAAAGAGGGCTCTGAATCCGGCGTATTCCTTCTTGTTCCAGATCCGGGTCAAGCTTTCGTTCCGAATGTTGCCAAAGGACATGCCTGTTAGGGGAAGGGATTGATCTTTGAAGACGTAATGGGAAGAGAGAACCGGATTGGTAAAAACGCACGGGACGACTTCGCCTTCAACATTGATGACGCACGCACGATGGACATTTTCACGGCAGCCGACAGAGCCATCGTCAAGACCAGGGCCGTGATATTCAAAGATGATGTTTTCACGGGCTGCTCTGTGCATGATCTCATCCAATGTGTTGCGGTAATAGTCCGTACTCTCTGTAGTGTTGAAGATCGCTTCTGTGGAAAGTTTCGGATCAATGATCAAAGTCTGGTTGCTGGCCACGATCTGTTTCGCTCCCACCCTTTTTGCAAGGGGAAGAATCTCTTTGAGTTCGTGAAAATTGGACTTGAGCATGAGATAGGCTATATGCAGCGCTGGGTTCTGGGTCTTCTTTTCAGCCTTGAACCTGCGAAATCGTTCAAGATGGGAAATCACCTTGTCAAAATCGGTCCCTTTGCGTATCCGGTTGTGGGTTGCCGCGGTGGTGCCGGCAAGGCTGATACCTATGATGTCCAACTGCAAGTCAACCAGAGTCCGGATCATATCTTCAGTAAGGAGCATGCCGTTTGTGGTAAACCCGACGCGTTTTCCTTGATCCTTGCAAATTCGGACCATCTCAAAGAAGTCCTTGTGAAGAAGGGGTTCTCCCCACCCCTGTAGGTAAACCAGGTCCGTATATTTGAGAAAGGGGATCAATTCATGAAATAGCTCCATTGGCATGTGTCTGTTTGCCCAATGGTGCCTCATGAGGGTATGAGGACAATAAACACAGGATCCGTTGCAGTAGGTCGTTACCTCAACCTGAACCCAGTCCAGGGTTGGGCTGCCGATCTTGTCCCGTTGTCTTTTGACCCATTCAAACATGTTAACCACGACCCTCGCCTTCTTTGCCTTGACATCTTCAGCCTGCCTGTAATAGTTTCCGGCCCATGAAGAGGCTATTGAAGAAGAAAGGCCATGGAGCCGGCCTAATAGTTAGTTTCCATCCAGAAATGGCCCTTTTTCGCAATCTCGGCGTCAATCTGCGGGATCGCTTGTGCGACGTACCGACGTACGTCTCCGCACAATCCCTTGAGTTCCTTGACCTTGCGAAAAATTGCTCATTTCTGAATTGGAAACTGACGCCAGTGCCCAGTGTTGTGAGATTCATTTCCGGATGGGCACTAGTTATCTTTGCTATTGCGGCCTTCCTTGGTCCCGTCCGCGGGTACGCGAAGGCCGAACCTGCCGAAGGCAAAAGTGAATGTATCGCCTGCCATACTGACGTGAAGAGATTAATCCGCCTGAGCTCGGAGATCGAAAAGATCAGGCCAGAGATTGGCAAGCCGGCGGAGACGCTTGGTGAAGGTTGAGCGGGACCGCTGGCTCCGTTGGAGCCGTATGAAAAGATTCATGTCAAGTCTTCCTTCCTGAAAACCGACCACGGGCAAATAGCATGCGAGACCTGTCACAACGGCGACCCCAAAGACCCCAACTGGCAGACTGCCCATAAGGGAATCGTGAGAGACCCCACCTTTCCTGACGCCGACAAGGTCTGCGGGGAATGCCACGAAAATATCGCGTCCACAGCCAGGAACAGCCTGCACTATACATTAGCCCCCTTTGAAAAGGTTATTAAGGCTCGGGCCAACAAAAAGGCCAAAGGAGTTCTTGAAAAGGTGTGCCAGGCTAAGGAAAAGCATTGCAGCGCCTGTCATGCTAGCTGCGGCCAGTGCCATGTCAGCCGACCGGATTACGTAGAAGGCGGATTTCTATCCGGACATCTTTTTCAGAAAACACCATGTATGAACACGACCTGTGGGAGTTGCCATGGCGGCCGGGTCTATGGAGAGTTTACCGGTGCAAATGACGGCTATCCCGCAGATGTTCATTACAACAAAGAGGAAATGACATGCATGGACTGCCACACTGGAAGGGAAATGCATGCTGATGCCATGGATGTGGGCACCCGATTCGATCTCCCTCAGAGGCCAAGGTGCGAGAGGTGCCACGCCGATGTAATATCTGAAAAGCCCAAGACCAACTCACACACGATTCACAGGGATAAGGTTGCCTGCCAGGTTTGCCATGCGGTGGCTAACAAGAACTGCTTTAATTGCCACGTTGGGACCGATAAAGACGGCCTTGCTTATTTCAAGTCCGGCGAAACGAAAATGCTATTTAAAATAGGCATCAATCCCAACAAGACAAAAGACAGGCCGCATAACTATGTGGTTTTGCGTCACCCACCGGCCGATCCGGGGCTGTTTGATTTTTATGTAAAGGACGGGCTGAGTGATTTTGACAAACTTCCCACCTGGAAGTTGGATACACCTCACAACATTCAACGAATAACCCCACAGAACAAGACCTGCAACAACTGTCACGGCAATGCCTCACTTTTCCTCCAGAAAAAGGACGTGACCGATTGGGAGCAGAAGGCGAACGCCGGGGTAGTCGTCCCCAAGGCTAAGATCCCCAAGCCCATCATTCCCAAACCCGCCATCAGACCTGACGATCCGTTAAAATCCCCCCCATCCCCCCTTTACTAAGGGGGGCGAGGGGGGATTTTTCCCTTCCAGATCCCTGTCAACAACAAAGGGCTGCTATCCATTTTCCCACATAGTGGGTGATGATGATCACCAGAACTACGATCGCTACATGCTCCAGTACGACTATATGAGGTTTCACGCCTTGCTGTCTGGCCATGTGATAACTGAATATGATGATCAGACTGAGGCCCCAGATGACACTCACCGCAATGGCGGCATCAAGTTTGAACACCAGGACAGGCACAACAAAGGTTAATGCAACGACAAACTTAGAGGCCCAGGTCGAAAATGTGGCCTCCCAGATTTCTCTTGTACTATGCCTGTTTTCCGATTCTTCTGCTATATGGATGCCCATGGCATCCGAAAAGGCATCAGCAATGGCAATGGCAATGATCCCTCCAATGACCGCAAGCTTTGAGTGGGTGCTGGCGTTCAAGCCCACCATCATGCCGAGTGTGGTAATCACGCCGGAGGTCAGCCCAAAGCCAAAGCCTTTCTTGATGGATCTTTTCACAAAAGGGTCTCTGTCATGCGTAAGCCATCATGGGGCTCCTTGGTCTCTCACAGAGCCCACAGAGGGCACTGAGTCGTTGAGCAGATTTCCTGAGAGGGGAAATCTGCTCAAACTGCCATCTCGCTTACGCGGGAAAGCATTATCGTCTAAGAACCGTGTTGTTGAATCAATTTCAATAAGCCTTTGTTCAAGGATGGGAATTGCAAGATCAATAACGTCATCGCCCGCTATCGGCGGGCTGAGCTTTTGGCCTGATTTTTCCTTCTCAAAAAATCAGGCCAAGAAAATGATCTCTGCCTGCCCCGTAGGGAGGAACGACCGTACTGGGGTGATCTCCTTGCCCTGTTAAATAGTAGGTGACATCTCAAGACCACTTGTGAGCGGTTATCTTCAAATCCTGATAATTCACTATATTCAACTCGCTATTTAACAGGGTGAAGCTCAAGCGACCAAAGGGAGCGGGCGAGAGATTCTCAACCCTGTGATCAGATGCCATCATCTTATATATCCCAGGGCCTCAAAAAGCATCCTGTAGAAAACGCCCGGTTGGTCATCCATCATAAAATGGCCGCTTTCAGGGACGATAAAGTACGGGATCTTGTTGGCATCCAGAAAGCTCCTGGTGGACCGATTCATGGACTTCTCGCCAAACACGTACCACTTTTTCACGGCCAAAGCCAAGAATCTTTGGTTGAGGTTACCCTGGCAACTCTCTTTGAACAAGGATACTGAACTCAGGTAAAGGGCCCGCGGATAGGCATTTGAGATGTTCTGATAATAATTCTTAAGACCCGGGGAGGGTTTCTTTTGTATGGTCTCTCTCAGCGTGCTTCTGAATTCCTCAAAGCCTTTGCTTTCGAAGTCCTTGCAACTGCCGGAGGCGACCTTGCCGCAAAAGATGCAATCATCAAGGCTAAGGTTTCCTTCGAGGTTGAAAAACGCCTTGACCTGGGTGCCCAGGGCCTCGGTTAGATAAAGGCAGATAACCCCTCCCATGCTGTGCCCCACCAGAATGATACGGGCAAGGGCCAGGCCCTTGATCCATTTCAGGACAAGGTCGGCCTGATCCTTCATGGTGTATGAAAAGTCATCAGGCCGGCTGCTTTCGCCACAACCCGGAAGGTCCACGGCAGATAGGGTATAGTTCCTGAAGGCCTCCATCCCAAAACAGCGGTTAAAGGAGTTTTTTGAGGCCCCGAGGCCATGGATAAACACAAAACTTTCAGGCCCACCCTGCTTCAACCGATAGGCAAGTCTATGTTTACCGATTGTTGAGAAGGGCATCTAAGAAGCGATCAGCTTTAACTGAGCGGGTGTTAAGTACCACCGCAGGCGGCCCGAGTGTGTGGGCAGTTCGTCCACATCAATCAGACAGCACCCACCCATCTCAAACTGCACCGCAGCCTTGGGGCCCTCTGTGAGCAAAAAAGAGGTGACTTCAGCCACAGACGGAAGATGCCCGGCAATCAGTACGCGCTCAGCCCCCGAAAACTCGGATAAGGCCTGAACCGTCTCCTCGGGTGGGGACATGGCCTTGACCTTTTTTGTCTCGATAATCTTTTCCACCGGAAACCCAACTTCTTCAGCCACAATGGCGGCCGTTTGCTTGGAACGTTTCTTGGGGCTGGACAAAATCCTATCAAAGAAAACCCCCATCTTTTTGAGGGCCTGACCACTGGCGTGAATCCTATCTTGACCCTCGGGGCCGAGACCCTCCTCCGGGTCCTGATCCTTGGGCAGGGCCGGTCCGTGTTGCATGAGATAAATTTCCATGTGATTACCTCCTCTACACCATTTCGATAGATAACAAAATTTCATATCAGAAGGCGTCTTGGGCGTCAACAGACACGTATATACCGTAACCTTACCAACACACCCATCATACCAGCCGTTCCGCAATAGCTCGCCCGGCAAGTATCCCACTCGCTGAGGCCTGAAGCAGGCTCCGAGTAATGCCCGCGCCATCACCAATGGCAAACAGATTGGTCACATTGGTTTCCAGTTCCAGTGATAATTCAATCCTGTTGGAGTAAAACTTCACCTCCACGCCGTATAGAAGCGTGTGGCGTGAATAGACCCCTGGAGTCAGTTTTTCGAGCGCTCCAAGCATTTCGATAATGCTCAATAGGTGCCTGTAGGGAAATATAAAGCTCAAATCGCCTGGGGTGGCATCGGGAAGCGTAGGTCGGGTAAGACAACGGTCAATACGTGCCCTGGTGCTGCGCCGGCCGGCCAACAAATCCCCCAACC
>JAQYWL010000363.1 GCA_030145035.1 Desulfobacteria bacterium
CCTGGATTATAGGGCTTAATGGGCTGATCCGAGCACGCAGCGCCCTATAGACTTGGCAAGCTGATTCAAGCACGTAGCGCCAGGGCAGGCAATCTTTCGTGGTTTCGTGATTGTCTTTTGTAGTTTTCTACCAGAAAAAACACGAATTCTAGAACTAAGGAACTACGCCTTGTCCGAGACTCCGCTCGGAAGAGGTGGCCCCGTTGGGGCAGTTAATATCCAATGTCGAATTCTCAATGTCCAATTTTCAAGTATTTGTGAGAGGGGAATTCCTGCCTTCATTGGACATTGGACATTAATCATTGGATATTGGATATTCTTCTATATCGACAAAAAATTGTCGATGTTGCAGCGCTAAGCGCCTAATTGTTCCAGAGGTCCAGCACGAGCCTCCGGCTGATCTCCAAGTACTGGAATAATACGCTGCTGTCATCGCAAAACACCTCCAGTGTGATGGTCCCATCATATCCGATCGATTTCAAAGCAGAGACTGCCTTTTTCCAGTCAATATTCCCAACCCCTAAGGGCATGTGATGATCATCCGTTGATCGATTATCTGAAAAATGGACGTGCTTGATGTGGCTACCCAGGTGTCTACAAAAGCTCACTGCGTCATCTCTTCCCAGATTTGTGTGACCAAAATCGAGATGGATCTTGAGTCCCGGAACCTCTTGAAGGAGCTGGGCGTAGGTAGAGACAGAATCAAACGGGGCCTTGAAGTTTTCAAAAACAAGGGTGAGCCCGTGGGATGCGGCCATGGCTGCAAGGGGTTTCAGGGCCTCGATATTTAGCCGGACCAGATCCTCCTTCATGGCTGGCGGACGGCAATAACAGGGATGGATATTCATGATCGTTGCCCCTATGGCGGAAAAGATCTTGGCACAGCGTTCGAGCTCCTCGAAACAGGCATTGCGGAGCGATTTGATCGGGTAGGCATACGGGAGGCAGGGATCGGTGTGCCCTACAACCGACAGATCATATTGGTCAAGGAGTGCAAGCACCTTTTCCGGATCCGGATTCAGGGCATTAGGCCCTTCGATGGTGAGGTCTACAAAATCGTAATGGGCCTTTGCAAAAGAGATGATCTCATCGTAGACAGATGCCGAAGGGTCATTCATAAAACCGATTTTCATTTCGTACTTCCTCCGCAGTTAGGAGTTCAAAGCTCCTATTAATATTGTTACACAACACGATTTCGCTTTCAACCGTGAAAATGCGAAGACCTGCAAATGGTCTCAGAAGTCTGGTCAGAAACTGATCTTTGTGCTAAGAATTGGTTATGCAATATCTGGAAGACTATAGGAGATAAAAAGGGCCGGTGCACACCGCATTTCATACCAAAGCATCCTCCCAGGATTATAAGACATATCTCCTCGTCTTTTTGACAGCGATTGGGGCTCGAATCTTTTTTCTCGTCCACATCGATGAACCCGCACTTTTCTTCAAATACCCTTTCTTTGCGGAGAAACTGGCAAGAGGGGCAGATATCGGTGAAAGGCTGGTCGATTTAAGCCCATTTTACCTCTATTGTCTAACCTTCCTGAAGAAGGTCTTCGGCGTTGACTGGACCTTTGTAAAGTTCATTCACTCTTTTGTGGGTGCCCTGAATTGTTTGTTGCTCTATGCCGTGGGGTCCCGGGCCTTTCGAAAAGAGGTCGGTTTTTTGGCGGCACTGATCTTTGCAGTTTACGGCAATTTGATCATCCTGGAATCGACCCTGGAGCCCACCGTTTTTGTCCTGTTATTTAATCTCTTGTCGGTTTATTTTCTCCTCCTTGCAAAGGATGATTCCCCGGGCCGGGTTCCGCGCTGGACCCTGCCTTTGATAGCAGGCTTTTTTGTGGGGCTTTCGATCATCACAAAACCCAACTTCTTATTATTCCTGCCCTTGGCAGCGGTTTGGCTCCTTTTTTGCAGAAAAAATGAGTTTTTGGCCTTTCAACAAAGACTATCCCATGCCTTATTATTTTGTGGTGCAGTTTTGTTCGTCGTGATGCCAATAACCGTGAGAAACTATGTCAAGCTGCACGACTTTGTGCTGGTGACGGCAGATGGAGGCAAGGTTTTCTTTCACGGAAACGGTAGGCGAGCCAAGGCTTTGGAAGGAACCGGCCTTCCTGACGAGGGTTTTGCTGAAGAAGGTGCCGATGAACCTGATTATGCCCATGTGCTGTATCGCAAAACAGCGGCCAGATTAAGCGGGAAAAAACTTTCCCCCTCTGAATCCTCCAGGTTTTGGGTCAGGAGGGCACTTGACGACATTGCTGATAATCCGGTTTCCTATATAAAGCTGGAAGTAAAAAAGCTTTTTTATTTCTTCAACGACTATGAGATGCACTATATTGCGTCTGCTTACAAGGAATACAGGGCCTTTCTATCCTTTCCCTTCGTTAGATACGGCATCATTGCCTCCCTTGGGCTTTTGGGTATGGTGCTTGCAGTCAGAAATTTCAAAGAACATTTTCTGGTATACGGCGCTGTGTTCGTTTACCTATTATCCGGCATGCTTTTCCTGGTTCAATCAAGATACCGGACTCCGGCTGTACCCTATCTGTGTCTTTTTGCAGCCTATGGCGTCTATACGCTGAGGGAGATGGCGGTTGCAAAAAGATTCAAGCGGGCCGCGGTGGGGCTGGTCGTTGTCGGGGTGTTTTTCTTTTTGACTAACTTTTTTCATAGGGATGAAATTATTGGTGTGGATCAATGGCAGCAGGCAACCAAGATTCACTATCAAATGGGTGGTCAACCGCTTTTTAAGAAGGGAAAATACCAGGATGCGATTTCTGAATTAAATAAGTGTTCAGCCATAGTCCGTGATTTCAGCCCGGCCCATAATCTTAGAGGTAGAAGTTACGCTGTACTCGGAAGGTATGAAGAGGCCTTGGTGAATTTCAAAAGGGTGATCTCCCTGAGTCCGAATCTGCCTGAAGGATACAAGAACGCAGGTTTCCTTTATCTGCTGCAAGGTGATACGCAGACAGCCAGAGATTATCTCTCCAAGGCCCTTACGCTTGCGCCCCATGACACAAAGGTAAGAGAGGCCCTTGCAAAACTAAAAGAACAAAAAGATAATCACGAAAGCACCCCAGTACGATAGTTCCTAGATATTGCACGCATCTTGTTTGATTAGTACCTTGGCAATGAAGTGAGCTAAAATGCCTTATGAATCTTGATCTTATCAGGGCCATTGACAAATGGGCGGGCATCCCGGCTTGCTTCTTTGTTTCCCTTGCATACAGAATCCTTGACCGCCTCAAGTATGGGCGAAGGCATGAACCGCTGCAGGGCACGACACATAGGAAGATGCTCTTTATAGAGCTTTCGGAGATGGGAAGCGCCATCCTTGCCTGTCCTGCGATGAAGTATGTGCTCAGACGATATCCGGGAGCAGAGCTCTACTTTCTTATCTTTGAGCAAAACCGATTTTCAGTGGACATCCTCGATGTTGTTCCCGCAGAACGTGTGCTGACCATTGACATTCGCTCTCCGCTTGTTTTTCTTTTAAGCACGCTCAAGGCCCTGGCGGTGATGCGAAGGGCACATCTGGATACGGTCTTTGACTTAGAGCTTTTTTCTCGCTTTTCGTCCTTGTTGAGTGGTCTTGCCGGTGCCCCTAGGCGGGTCGGGTACGGAAGATATCATGAGGAAGGGCTTTACCGTGGGAGCTACATGACCCACCGGGTCCTTTACAATCCCCACCAACACATGGCCAGGAACTTTCTGGCCTTAGTCAAATCGATTGAGCGAGAGGGCGAATATCCCCTTACAAAAGAGGCAATTTCAGAACGGGATCTGGTGAATCCATGTTACCGGTCTGGCGAAGCAGACCTGAAGAGCCTCAAAGCACGTCTGACTGCCATCAACCCTGTGGTGGATGAGGCTGAACACCTAATGCTGCTCAACCCCAATGCAGGCGACCTGCTGCCAGTGCGGGCCTGGCCTGTAGAAAACTATGCGACCTTAAGCCGGAGGATCATCGAGCGATTCAATGCAGTGGTCATTGTGGTCGGCCTGAAGGGAGCAGGCCGGGAAGCCGCAAGGATACTTGGTCATGTCGGCCCCGAACGGTGTATCGACTTTACCGACAAGACTTCGTTCAAGGACTTGCTCGATTTGCTGAATTTAGCCGATGTGCTGGTCACGGCGGACGGGGGTCCTGCGCACTTTGCGGGGCTGACCACCATCAAGAACATCGTCCTGTTCGGGCCGGAAACCCCTGCGCTGTACGCCCCGCTTGGCCAGCATACGACCTGCCTGTTTGCGGGATTAGCCTGTAGCCCGTGTCTTTCAGCCTATAATCATCGAAAGACCGGTTGTACTGATCCGAAATGCATGAAAGCGATCACTGTTGATGAGGTTTTTGAGATTGTATCGGTATCCCTTTCCGATGCCGGGACCAGGGAACCGTCCTGAAACAGGATGATCAAGTCATCACTTTTTCACTGTGGCCTATTTAGTGTCCATACAGAACAAGTTATGCACCAACGGTACCCGGCTGCACGTTTCCCCTTATTCCTGAGTCCTTGGAGAAAGGAGCAACAGTATTATTATGAATGTAGCTCTTACCATTGACGCCATCAGAGAATTGGTGAACTCATTTGATGGTCAGTCCAAAACAGAACGCCTAAATACGTATGCTGCAATCCGGGTCCTCCTCAGAGAAATTTCCGAATATGCGCAACTGTTGGAACAAAACGGCAGCACTGTCCCAAATGCACGGATATATATTGCAGAATTCATGACCCCTCTTCGATGTCTGGCCAGAATTGATGATAATGGACATAACGACTTGCAAAACTCTTCTTGGGTACGAGAGGGCCTTGAAAAGCTCCGGCCTAAAGATTGTTTGTAACCGTTCACGGTTAAAAAAGGATCAACGTTCCAAGATGTCTGTTTGCAGATTTTGAGACTGTCATCAGCTTCAACCTTGTGATTATCACAGGGATAATCTCTTGCACAGCAAGAAAACATGCTTGGCGCATTGTTACAGCACACCCTGAACCTCCTTTTTCTGGCAGGCATAAGCCTTATTGCTATTGGCCTGGGGCGACTCATTCTATGCAGGGCCGGCATAAAAGCTATCTCTTTTGGCGAGTACGTGGTTTTTTCGTTGGGCCTGGGCTTTGGAATTCTTAGCTACTCGGTTTTCTTGTTGGGGGTATTGCAATTCCTCTATACTGTAGCTCTATATATCCTCATCGGCCTATTTGCTATCTTGGCCCTTGCCGGATGGCTCGGCTTCCGATGTCCTTTAGAAATCGAAAGAAAAACCACTTATAAAATCGCTGCGCGATTTTATCGATGTATCGGTGCCATTTTAATTGCGTGCCTGTTGGTCGGATTTTTGTTGGTCCTGACACCTGCTGTTGGTAAGGATGCGCTGACATATCATTTGGCTGTGCCCAAGCTGTTTCTGAAGCATCATGGGATATATTTCATTCCGGGAAACATATTCGCTCACTACCCGCTGAACAGCGAGATGCTATATGCAGTCGGTCTCGCCTTGCGGGGAGATGTCCTGGCCAAAGGCATTCATTTTGTAATGGCCCTGTCCATTCTTTTGAGTATGTGGCAGTTTGCCAGGCACCATATCTCCGAGATCGTCTTTGTCCCCCTTGCACTCCTTGTTTTTTACACTATTCCTTCGGTCTTTGTGACCTCCCACATGGCATACAACGATCTGACCGTAAGTTTCTACGCTTTTTTGGCGATCTACGCATTCGTGAACTGGTTCAGCCGAAGAGAAGACCGGTGGCTCATATTGTGCGGTGTGCTTTCCGGAGTGGCTATCTCCACCAAGTACACGGCCCTTCTGTTGCCGTTTTTGGGATGCCTTGGGATCTTGTGGGCTTGTCGGCACCATAGGGCGAGTGGTCGGCACGCTCTACGCCTTCTGTTGGTATATCTTATATGTACAGTTGTTGTGGGAAGCCCCTTCTATGTCAGAAACTGGATCATGGCCGGCAATCCGTTCTATCCCTTTTTGTACGGAATATTTGACGGCAGGGGATGGGACCCTGAGCAGGCCCGGCTCTATGATCTGTTTGTTCGAAGCCTTGGCATGGGAAGGGGGTTTTGGGACTATCTGTTGCTGCCATGGAATGTGAGCGTCAATGCCAGGATGCACAGCCCCCAATTTGACGGGATCCTGGGGCCAGTCTTTATTCTAACATTGCCTTTTGCTATCGGGATGCGCAAGATTCCCGTCTCGGCTAAGATTGCAATGGCTTATTGCTTGTTTACTTTCATGTTCTGGGCCTCCTCTGCCCAACAAATTAGATACTTGATCCCCGTCTTTCCCTTTCTTGCGATCATGACTGCATATGTTTTCAGTTATTATCGCCGCCGGAACTTTGTCTTTGGTGTGCTGGTAGTGCTCATTGCGGGGAGTTTGGGATTTAACGGATATCATATTGTCAGAGACTTTCTGAAGATAAAACCACTGGGTGTGATCACAGGCCTTGAGAATAGAGAAGCGTTTATAGACCGAATGATCCCCTCGTACGGAATGTTTCAGTACGTAAACGCACAATTGCCTGAAGACTCCAAGATATTCCTTATCTACATGAAGAATTTGGGATACATCTGCGACCGCCCATACTATTCGGATTCCATGTTTGAGTCTTACACCATTCAGAAGATTCTGGCCCAATCTTCGACACCTTCGGAGGTCTACGTTTCACTAAAGGAAAAAGACTTCACTCACATACTTTACGATATCGATTATATCTCTGGGAACATGAGCACTTTTTCCGCACAAGAAAAGGCGCTTTTTTTCGCCTTTCAGAAAAGGTATCTTGAGTTGATAAAAACTGAAAAAAGCCTATATTATCTTTATCGGCTTGTGTAAAGGATGGTGCATTACCTATTTCTTAATTTTTCTAGCAACTGTCTGATAGCATAACTGATCAAAGGATTTTTCTGTCTCTCACCCCAGTACGATGGTCTCCACCTACGGGGCAGGCAGAGCACACAGGCTTGCTATGTTCAAGTAAGCCTTGCGGAGAGACAAAAAAGGCTATACTCACTTTGATTTAAGCCAATAGCAGGTTGGTTTAGGAAAAATCAAAGGAGGAGTATAGCCATGAGAAGTAAAGCAAAAAAAATTGGAAGTATCAATGGAAAAACCCTTATAGTGGCGGTAGATATTGGAAAAACAGTTCACTACGGGTACCTTAGAGGTCCAAATGGTGAAGATGTTAAGCCATTTCGTTTTTACAATTTCAGAAGCGGTTTTAAAGAATTTTGGGGAAAAATCCAGCAGTTTTACAGAAAACAGGGTCTTAAGGATATTGTGATCGGCTTTGAATCTAGCGGTCCCTATGCTGAGCCTCTCTTTCACTTTTTGAGGAAGAAACCTGTAAACTTGGTTCAAGTCAATCCTATGCACACCAAAAGACTTAAAGAACTGACAGGAAATTCTCCGAATAAGACGGATAAGAAGGATCCACGGGTCATAGCCGATGTGATCTCGCTTGGCCATGCCTTGACACTGGTTGTTCCAGAGGGGCCGGCAGCCGAATTGCGCAGACTCACCCAGGCAAGAGAACGGGCAATGAAAAGTCATACAGCCGTGGTCAATCAGCTTCAACATCTAGTTTTCGTGATTTTCCCTGAATTCCTGATGGTTATGAAAACATTAACAAAAACTGCCATGTATCTTATAAAAAACCATACTACCCCTGAGAGCATTTTTGCTGTGGGCTTTGAATCTCTGGCAAAGGTTTTGAAAAAGGTCAGCCGAGGTAAATTGGGCCAGGAACGTGCAAAAGAACTTTTTGAAGCTGCTCGGGCTTCTGTAGGTATCTATGAGGGTAAAGAAAGTATCATTCTGGAAATTGACCATCTTGTTTCTAAGATAGAATACGAGGACCAATTTATCCATAATTTGGAAAACCAAATGGCCGATTATCTGCGGCAGATCCCCTACAGTGGGAGTCTTCTCTCCATCAAGGGTATTGGAGTCGTAACGGTTGCTGGCTTGATTGGTGAAGTTGGGGATTTTAGAAAATTTGGGACGATTTCCGAAATAATGAAATTGGCTGGTCTTGATCTTTACGAGGTCAGTTCGGGTAAGCACCAAGGTCAGCGCCATATCTCCAAACGAGGGCGATCTTTGATGAGGAAGCTGTTGTTTTTTGCAGCCATTAATGCGGTTAAATCCAACGGGATCATGCATGAGCAGTATCAAGAGATGCTCGACAGGGGCATGCCCAAAACCAAGGCATTGATTGCCATATCCCGAAAGCTTTTGAGGCTTATCTTTGCTCTCGCCCGTGACAATACGATATATGTAAAGAATTATAGTCAGATACATCATTTTAAATTAGCCGCTTAGGTGAAGGCGGGGAGATTATCATCTGTGCCATTAAGGCGATATTATCGACCTTCTCGCAGAGCTTTTATAACTTCCTGTCGTCACCTAAGCCCCAATTAAGCAAGATCAGAGCTCTGTCGAGACTCTCAAATACCAGGGTTGGGCAAGGTGGCATTCACTACGGCTGAGATAATTCAATGGCTACTAACAAAGTCACACAGATAACCCGGAGCGAGGGTCAAGCCGTGCCGCCGCCGGGGCTAACTCCAGTCGCCCTACGGGCTCCTTCCGTTAGCCCCGGGCCACTAGGAGGAAATAGACACCCAGAAACCAATTAAGCCTTGACAAAAATAAACCAGGCTCAGAGTTGAGGAGCGGGCGAGAGAACCTTATGGTGACGATAAGCTTTGGAGGTAAGACAATGGCAGAACTGTTCGACGAAATTGAAATCAATGGTATGACCTTGAAAAACAGGAGTGTGCGCTCGGCCACATGGGCAGGAATGGCGGAAGATGGTCGCTGTACCGCAAAGCTCATACAGCTTCTGGAGGAGCTTGCCCGAAACGACGTTGGGCTTATTATCACGGGGTTTGCCTATGTCCTGCCAAATGGCCAGGCCCTGACGAGGCAGCTTGGAATACATGACGATGCCGTGATTCCGAACCTGTTGGAGCTTACAAAACGTGTCCATGCAGCCAACGGAAAGATTGCAATGCAGATTGTGCATGCCGGGGTCCAGACGGTTCTAAGAACAAGAAAAGACCGTCCCGTCTGGGGACCATCTGCCGTATATGACAAGACTTTCCAAAAAACGCCCAAGGCAATGACGCAGCGCGAGATCAAGGAGACGGTCCATGCTTTTGCACGCGCGGCAGGCAGGGTGAAAAGAGCCGGGTTTGATGCAGTGCAACTTCATGGCGCTCATGGCTACCTTGTCAGCCAGTTTCTGTCCCCCTTAAGAAACAGGCGCACAGACAGGTACGGCGGTCCTATAGAAAACCGGGCAAAATTTCTGTTTGAGATCTACAGGGCGGTTCGAAAAAGTGTGGGAAGGGATTTTCCGGTTCTGATCAAGTTGAACGCAAAGGACTTTGTGCGGGGCGGATTGAACCAAAGAGATACGCTGCTTGTTGCAAGAAGGCTGGATGAAATGGGAATAGATGCCATTGAAATGAGTGGGGGCATACCCGCAGCAGGTGATCTGGGTCCGGCCCGTCCAAAGATACGCAAGGCAAAGGAGGAAGCCTATTTTCTGCCTCTTGCAAGAAAGATAAAAAAGCAGGTTTCTGTCCCCATCATACTTGTTGGGGGCATCCGATCATTGAAAACCGTGAATCAGATTTTAAAAACAGGTGCCGCTGACCTTGTTTCCATGTCACGACCCCTCATCCGAGAGCCGGGCCTGATCAGACGATGGAAGGAAGGGGACCGGAAAAAGGCGAAATGCATATCCTGCAATCAATGTTTTCAAGCTGCAAGGAGTCCTGAGGGGGTCTATTGCGTGGTGGAACGATTGGTCAAACAACGGTAACTTGATTGTATAGGAATTTCCTTTTTTGGAGCGGCAAAGCCGCGTTACATAAGATCGCGGAGCGATCTTATAAAAGAATCTCCTTCACGCAACTGATCACATAATCCCGGCCCTTGGCTCCATTTTCCAGCCGGATCACCCACGCCTCTGGTATCTGGCCATACCCG
The DNA here is from genome assembly GCA_030145035.1 of Desulfobacteria bacterium. Lineage (GTDB taxonomy): Bacteria > Desulfobacterota > Desulfobacteria > Desulfobacterales. The sequence goes on from JAQYWL010000363.1 coordinate 10,016, forward strand.
TAATAGGCCCCGGCAATGGCCCCTGCCATGGCTCCAATCGTATCTGTATCTCCCCCTAAATTGACTGCCAGAACCACCGCATCCTTGAAGCAAGTGGTTAACAGAAAGGCTCCAATGGCTGCCGGTACAGATTCGATAGCGCGCAAACTCAAACGGTACCGGCCAGCAATCGCCTCAATAATCTCAATCATGGAACCTCTATGACACGAAGTGAAGCTTGCGCTCATCGATTTGATCGCATTAAGAGATTCGGCGAACCCCTTATCTATGTCAGTCACCCGGGCTGTGATACTGTCCAAGAATTTTTCCGGCTCAACCGGCTCATTTGACAGGCCGTATTGAAGCGCCAGCCCTACTGCCGTGGCCTGGGCCACTGCGCCGGCCAGTCCCTCTGGATGGTTGTGCGTGATGCGGGCGGACATAATGGCGTTTTCCTTGAGGGCTTGCAGGTCACGGTAATAAAAGCAACCTATTGGGGCTATTCTCATGGCCCCGCCATTTCCAAAACTGTCTGTGCCCACCTGGTTCCACGGAACCCCCTGCCTGATCCTTTCCACCACGCCAAAGATGCGCCGGCCATAGCCCCGCGTAGGATCAAAGTTTTCTTGAAATTTCCCGGCACATATCGCAGGATCAAATCTTCCTTTTTCTATCAGGGTCTCCAGGATCCCTATCATCATCTGCGTATCATCCGTGTAGCGCCCCTCTCCCCGTACCATGGTATCAAGGAGCCCGAACCGACCGTAGATCGCCCTGTGGGGCCAACCTTCAACAGGCTCCCCAAGGGCATCCCCCACAAAGGTCCCCAGGGCCGAGCCCAGGAATCTGTCTAGAAATTGCTCCTTGTCCGGATGTCCCATTTGTCTCCCACTATTCTAAGGATCATCATCTCCTCCATACCGGCGAAGCTCCGGCGTTCCCGTTCGGCATATCTCCCCATTGGAAAAAACATAGCTAAGCACTGAAATGGGAAGGGTGAGAGGTTTACCGATGCAAGAACTTCTTCAAGATGGACATGGCGCCTTTTAGGCCTCTATATGAAGGTTCCTTTTCTGGAGGAGTTTCCTCTTTGTCATGCGACGCCTTTAAGGACTCGTCGGGTTCGGGTTCTTCCACTTCCGCCAAACGGCCTCCACCCAGAAACCGAAAACTTGGCCCCTGCGGGCTAAAATCCAAGGTGTCATTGGGGTTAAAGGGGGCCTGAAGACCAACAGGCTGCCCGTTGATCAAGATCAACTTCTGTCCGGTGAGATCCTTCACCCAATATTGTTCTTGACTAAAAAAAATCTGAGCATGGCTATCAAGGATTGCCGGATGGTCCAGTGTAAAAGCACAGTCTGGATTTTTTCCTATGGTTACAGGAAGTTCTTTAAATGACTGGAGCGTTGGTCCGTACTGGATGACGAGTGGCACCTGAACCCTTTGGATGGAAACCTCATCTGCATGGCCTGGTTCAGGTTCGACCCGGGCCATGGGGGGCTTCTCAGCCAGAGGTACTTCGGGTTCTTTCAGCGGGCCTGGCGGTGGTGCGCTCTCGATTTCAGGTTGGCCCTCCACCATCTCGGTCAAAAAGCTGAGCTTTGGTCCGCCTTCCGCAAACATCAAGACGTCTCCGTCTTTGAGATAGGCCTCTTCCACCCTTTTTCCATTTAGAAATGTTCCGTTTCGGCTCTTGTTAATCACCTTGAAGCGGTTGCCTTCCCTTTTGATCCAGGAATGCTCTCGAGAAACAATGGCCAAATCCTTCGGGAAGTGCACGTGGTATTCAGGATAGCGGCCAATGGAGATCGCCGGTTCAGAAAACTCCTGGATTTCACCCTTCAGGGGGCCCTCGATATGAACAAGCTGGACGACAATGGCAGGCGCACGTTTCATTTGCTAAACATGTTTGGCTTGATTTGGGCCTGATCATAGCCTATGTTGGTCCCGTAGTGTCAAGAGAATAATGATTGGATTGGAATGAGTTTGATTTTAGCCTGATTTTTGGGTAGAGTGCATTTTATCTCGTCATAAAATCGCGGAGCGATTTTATTCTCATGTTCGGTTTATCACACAGGCAGACCCCTCAAATAGCTTCTTTCGGCAAATCGCACCCGGGGCTAAGACGTTCGAATAACGAAGATGCCTTTATTGTTCGGCCTGAGCTGGGCTTTTGCCTTGTAGCAGACGGCATGGGCGGTGCAGCAGCCGGCGAACTGGCCAGCAGTATTTTCGCCGAGACCACATTGGAAGTTTTTTCAAGGGCCGAAGGTCAATCTGAACAAGAAACGCTTGAGGTGGTTCAAAGGGCTTTTGGATGGGCAAATGAAAGGATTCTAGATCATGTCAAGGAGAATCCTCATCACCAGGGAATGGGCTGTACAGCAGAACTGGTGTCCTTTTGGGATGAGGGCTTTGTTCTTGGGCATATGGGAGACAGTCGAACCTATCGTTTTAGAAATTCGCAACTCAAACAGCTCACCCAGGATCACTCGCTTGTCCAAGATCAGCTAAACCAGGGCCTGATCACTCCGGCCGAAGCCAGAAATCATCCTATGCGCAATGTTATTCTCAGGGCACTTGGTGTCAATGAGAGTCTATCCCTTGACCTCGTGAGGGGAAAAACGTTGCGTGGAGACCTGTTTCTTCTTTGTTCAGACGGCCTGACGGACATGGTTGATGACGCCTTGATCCAGGAGGTTCTCTCTTCAACGATGGTTTTGCCTCAAAAGGTGGAAAAACTCATCGATTTGGCCAACTCTGCCGGAGGCCGCGATAATATTACGGTGGTCCTCTCTGAGGTCGTATGATCAGGATTAGACCCAACAAACCATTGATTCTTGTTTTCTTCGTACTCATTAGCGTTCCCCTTTTTGCCAAGAGCGAAGGCTCCCTGAAATTGTACCCCGTTCCTGTAACTGAACTGGAGGAAGTCCTTCTTGGCTGGTTGACTCGTTCTGGTTTTGAGGTTTTCCGCACCTCTCTCAAAATAGGCCAGGTTCAATTGAATGCTGTGAAGGCAAGAAAAAAGTGGGAAATCCTTTTGAAGCCTCGTTCTCCCTTGGCAACCGAGGTGCGGGCCAGATATACTGTTGACGAGCAGCCGAACGAGCACCAGCTTCAGAAGCTGTGGAGTTACATTTCCGGATACACCAAAGGGCCTTCTGTTGAAAAATGGGATGCGTATGAAGGCATCCCCACCGCCGTTTTATCCCGAATTGAATCCGTTGTTTGTATCAAGGCAAGAGTGAAAGGTCAGGATATCCAGTTTTCAGGTTTCATCGTTAACCAGGAGGGGTTGATTATTTGTACAGGCCATAATCTGAAAGGTGTCCAGCACATTACGGTCATTCTTTATGACGGCCGAGAACTCAAAGGTCATTTGATTAGGATGGATCCCCGTCGGGACCTGGCCCTTATTGACATCAACCTGAAGTCAACGGCCTTCATCTCTTTAGCAGAGTCTCGAAATCTCCTGGGTATGGGAGAAAGGCTCTATTCCATCGGTTGTCCCATCAATCTGAGAGGGACTGTCGTCTCCGGGGTCATTAGCGGGCCGCCCAGACTGGTAAATGATCTGACCTTGTGGCAGGTCAGTATGCAAATTCACCCAGGAAGTAGCGGAAGCCCTGTGTTCGACGCCCAAGGGAACCTGGTTGCTATTATTAAGGGCAGATATCGGGGAACAGACTCTGTGGGCTTTTTGATCCCCTTTGAAACCATCATAGAGTTTGTGACAGAGACATACCTATGAACTATGGCCGCTATCAAATTGTAAAAGAGCTGGGCAAGGGCTCCATGGGCGTCGTGTACCAGGCACACGACCCCCAGATCGACCGGTTGGTCGCCCTAAAAGCCTTGCGGCAAGACCGGGTTACCAGTGAGGACTTTGTTCAGAGATTTCTCAAGGAAGCTAAAGCCATTGGCCGGCTTTCCCATCAGAACATTGTTACGGTCTATGATGTGGGACGAGATCATGGGACGATCTATATTGCTATGGAATTTCTGGAAGGAACCCCTCTGAATGAGGTCATTCAAGAAAAAAGATTCACCTTAGAGAAAATCGTGGATCTGGGTGTTCAGGTGGCTGAAGCGCTTGATTATGCCCATCAGAAGGGGATTGTTCACAGAGATATCAAACCCACCAATATTATTCTAACCCCCGATGGCCAGGCCAAAATTACCGATTTCGGCATCGCCCGTATCGAAGATCCTTTAGCCACTCAACAAACACAGGCCGGAGAAATCCTTGGCACACCTGTCTATATGTCGCCTGAACAGGTCATGGGCCGGCCAGTAGACGGGCGTTCCGACCTTTACTCACTGGGGGTCATCCTTTACGAGATCAGCACACAGAAGAGGCCTTTCAGGGGCAGCAACCTGGCCTCCATCTTCAGGGCGATCACTCAGGACAACCCTGCCGAACCCACAACAACAGATCCTTCCATCTCACGAGATCTCTCCGAGCTTATTATGAAAAGCCTGAACAAGACGCCTGGGGAACGCGTCCAGACAGGCAAAGCAATGGCCGAGGCCCTAACGGCTTGTCTGGCAGCGAGAGAATCGAAGGCGCCGCCGCCACAGCCCGCGGAAAAAAGAACGAAACAGCATGGGCTTTTCATAATCATCGCCTTCATCGCACTGAGTGTGGCGGGCGGACTCGCCTACTATTTCATGGCCAAGGGAAAGCCGGACAAGGGCGAGTCCCCGTCCGTGGTGGAAGTCGCCAAACCAGGGTTATTGAAAGTCGAGAGTGTTCCGACCGGCGCTCAGGTCTTTTTGGACGGTTCGTTCCAGGGGAAAACTCCTTTGAGGCTTGAGCTTCCCTTTGGAAAATACGAGGTTCGGCTGAGCCTGCCCGATTACTATGAATGGGAGGCCCAGCTTCAACTAAATCAAGAGGGCGAGACTCCTCTTTTTTGTAGGCTAATCCCTATGGAGGAAATGAACCCGTAACACGAATTTGGGGATTGAGGAATTTGGGGATTGAGGAATTGAGGGATTGAGGGATTGAGGAATTGAGGGATTTGGGAATTTGGTAGTGGTATGATAAAAAGGTTCTACCGTATCTATGGGTGCCATGGACAAACTTGTTTGTCCGTGCAAAAGATCTATGGGTGCCACCACCTCTGGTGGTGGTAATTTTATTCTTTTTCTCTTTCGTGCTTTCGTCATTTGCGGCTTTTCGCCTTGAGAAGATGCCGTGATTGTCTTTTGTAGTTTTCTGCCGGAAAAAACACGAATTCTAGAACTAATGAACTAAATGGAGGAAACAAAATGAGACTTATTTCAAGGTTACTCATCCCTGTTGCAATGGTAATCACGGTGATCGTGTCCGGGACGAATGCATGTTATGGCCGGATCGCGTCCGGCCAAACCGCTCCCGTTTTTTCCTTGAAAGACCTGAATGGCAAAACCTACGACTTGTCCATGATGAAAAACCAGCCGATGGTCATCCTATATTTTTTTGATGTTGGATCCAGGCCGAGCCAGGAGGGCCTGTTAAGCCTTGACCAATTGGCCAAACGATATGAGGATGCTGACTTGATCGTATGGGGAATCACGCTTTCGTCCAAAAAAGAAGTGGCCGGTTTCCTGGAACGCACCCAGCCGGGTTTTCCGGTCCTCCTTGACAAATCCGGTGTAAGCGACCTTTATCAGGCCCGCATGATTCTGCCGACCGTGTGCATTCTCGGGCCTGAGCTTAAGGTGCTCGATTATTTCCAGGGTGGCGGCAAGACCACCGAAATCATGTTGGTGAGACTGGCTGAAAGGAAATTGCGGCGAAAACAGATAATGTTGGCCAGGGCCATTAGTGATGAAGTTGTAAAAAAGAATCCACAAAACGTAAAGGCCAGGGCGGTAAAGGGGTATGCAGCCCTCAGGGAAGGAAATGTTGGCGAGGCAGAAAAAATCTTCGGGGATATGTCCGAAAAACGCGGTCAAGCGGAAGTCCTGGGTAAAGAAGGGCTGGTGGCCGTGTATGCCCAAAAAGGAGCACACCAAAAGGCCCTTATGTTGGCTAAAGATGTAGAGCAAACTGCCCCTGACAGGGCCTATGTGCACATGGTCAAGGGAGATATCCTTTACGGTCAAAACAAGAAGACAGAGGCCGAGGCGGAATATCGAGCGGCAGTTGAAAAAGAGGGCGGAGAGCATTACCAGAAGGCCGTGGCGTACAATCAACTCGGCCGGTTTTACGCAAGCACGGGAAAGTACAAAAGGTCGCGCGAACTCTATGATCAGGCCGTGGCTATAGATCCTTATTATATTGAAGCGACATCGAACAAGGGGATCACCTACGAAAAAGAGGGCAAATGGGATAAGGCCCTTGAGGCTTACCGTCGCGCCATGGCTCTTGACAAGAACGATACCTTTGCGGCTGTGTTGGCTAAGAAGGCCCAGGAGATGATAGCCCTTCAGAAGGACGTTCAGCAAAAGAAACGGATAGACCGGTTGGTCAAGGAATTGGCAGCCCGGTACCGCAGCCAAAAAAAATCAAGGCCGACAATCAAAGACACATGGACCTCGCGGCCCATGATCCTGTCATTCGTTGATTTTCACGAAAAGGGCGGGTTGGCTGAAAGGGACGGCCTTTCCGCGGTTTTGACCTCACAGCTTGGTGATCAGCTCAATGCTTCCGGCAGGGTGCAGGTAGTGGAACGGGTCCTCATTGAACGGCTCCTTGAAGAATTGAATCTTGGCTCTTCTGATCTGGCAGATCCGGAAACAGCTTTGAGGCTTGGCAAGGTGCTGGCCGCGAAGGTGATCGGCACAGGCTCCCTTTATTATCTTCCTGATGGGACTCTCCTTAGCCTGAGACTCATAGACACCGAAACCTCAGCCATACCCAAGGTGGTCACCAGGCAGCTTGGTTCACGGGCATCTTTGAAAAAAGAAGTGAACCGGCTTAATCGGGAGATCCTGAGGACGATCATACTGAAGTATCCATTACAAGGATACGTGGTTCAGTCTTCAGGAGACCAGGTTATGATAAATTTAGGTTCAAACCAGGGGGTGGTTCTGGGCACGAAGTTTGAAGTCCTGGAAGAACAGGAGCCCATAAAATATAAGGGGAAGCTACTGCGCAGTTCACCAAAACCGGTTGCACAGATTGAGGTCGTACAAATTGAGCCGGATCTCTCTTATGTCCGCATTCTGAATCAGGAAAGGCCCCTCAAAAGAGATGACAAGGTAAAGGAAAAGATTGAGGACCTGGTGGCCATGGGAGGAAGCAATGTCATTCAATAGATGCATTGCGCGGATTTTTCTTATAGTCATCTTCTTTATCGGCGGTTGCGCTACCGAACCGCCTTCATATAAAGAAGGGGCAACCATAGCTGTCTGGGATATAGAGGACTTGAGCCCAATGGGATCCGGCCGCCCCGATCTGGGGCAACTTCTCTCGGCAAAGGTTATTGAAACCCTCAATGAAACAGGGCGGCAGACAGTGGTTGAAAGGGAGCGTTTGCTCCTTGCGCTCGAAGAACTTGGTCTGGGAACGACCTCACTGGTGGACGAGGCTACCCGATTAAGGATAGGAAGGATCGTCGGGGCTCGACTGATGGTTTTCGGAGGTTATCAGGTCATTGCGGATAAAATGCGCCTCGATTTACGGCTGGTGGAAGTGGAATCAGGCGGCATCCTGAAGGCCGCTCAAAGGACCACCTCGGCCGCGGATGTGTCCGGATGGCTAAAAGCCGCCACAGAGGCGACTTCGGAACTCTTTTAGAGTTCGTCAAATCGTTGATTAATCGGCTTATACCACTACCTCTGGTAGTGGTATAATAAAAAGGTCCTACCGTTGTAGGAATTGATCAATTCGCTTGAACCACTATGTATAGATACGATAAGAAGGTCCTACCGTATATATGGGTGCCATGGAC
>JAQYWL010000071.1 GCA_030145035.1 Desulfobacteria bacterium
ATGTTGTCAACTTGGTTACATTTAATCCACTTATCAGAGACGGGGAAATCCGAAATTCGAATATCGAAACTCGAAACAAATTCCAATGACCAAAATCTTAAAATTCCAAAACACTAATGGCTTCAGTCTGTTAATATCGGAGGCAGGGCTTCGGTATCGTCCGCTTTGGGTTGATGTTTTGGACATTTGAGCATTCGGATTTCGGATTTGTTTCGGTTTTCGGTTTTCGATATTCGGATTTTTTGTATGTGGTTGCTCCGAGTTATGGAAATCTTAAATTGCCAAAATCGTGCATAGAACTTTTGAGACACTGCACTAGGCCGCTACCGAGCTCAGCCGATTTTGCAAGTTGCAAGCCGGTTCTAGAATGAACTACCCCGCAGCAAGCTACGGGGAATCGCGGGTCTGATTTTCACAATCTAAACGAAGCAAGCTTCGGGGAATTTAACCCAATAACTCACGAAAATCTGTGCCTGCCCTATGAAATGCATTTTCTTTATCTATTTCATCGGGGTAATCTGCGTAATCTGTGGATTAAAAAAGATTGACACCGGAACCTCGCATGGTAATAGTTGCTTCTCAGGAAATCCATCGTCCATATAAAATCGCGTAGCGATTTTATGAAAGGATTCAAGATGAAGAACCCAGATGAAACATATCAGGACGGGATCGAACCGAGGAAATACACAGCAGAGAGCAGATTCAAGTTTGCCTGTCACAAGGGTAAGGAATGTTACACCCATTGCTGTAGTGACCTCAATATCATCCTGACGCCCTATGACATCATCCGAATGAAAAACAGACTCGGACTAACCTGTGATCAGTTCCTGGCCATATACACAAAACCGGAGATGTTGGTTAGGACCAAACTCCCAATGGTCACCCTGAAGATGCTCGATGACGACAAGAAAAGCTGCCCCTTTGTCACGCCCGAGGGATGCACCATATATGAAGACCGTCCTGTAACATGCCGCTATTATCCTTTAGGCATGGCTGCCTTCAGGGAACAAGAAATCCAGCCGACGGGTGAAGATTTCTATTTCATGGTCAGAGAATCCCATTGCCTTGGCTTTCATTCAGACAAGGAGTGGACCGTAAACGAATGGCGAAAGGATCAAGACGTCGAGCTGTATGATGAGGTAAACCACGGCTGGATGGAGCTTATGTTGAGAAAAAAGTCCTTTGGGTTTCAGGTAGAACTCAGCGAAGAAAGCCGGGGAATGTTCTTTATGGTGAGCTCTAATGTAGACAGGCTCAGACGATTCATATTCGAGAGCAGCTTTCTGGACAAATATGATGTCGGAAAGGACCTCCTTGAACAGATCAAAACCGATGAGGTCGCCTTGCTCAAGTTTGGCTTTGAGTGGCTCCAAAGCGCCCTTTTTGGAGCGGACAAGGTGAAGCTAAAAGACCATGTGCTAAACGCCCAAAAAGAACAGCCCAAAAAGGCTATGAGAGCCGCAAAAACTAGCCGTTAAGGCGAACTTAGGGGCTTCGCCCCCCTTCGACTTTGCTCAGGGTGGTGAGCTTGCCCTTCGACCTTGCTCAGGGCGGTGAGCCCGTCGAACCGTCGAACCACAATTGGAGTGATGGACACGTAGTGTAATGTTCTAAAGCCTTAAGGCGCAACCTTGCGCTCATGATGACAGTTTTTTTTAGTACCCACTACTCCATTACTCCAACACTCCATTACTCCATGCCAGTGGGCATAAATCAGTTGCCGCCAAAGGGCCTATAATTTCAATAAGTTATATAAACTCCGAGATGACAAAGTTAGCAGAATCCAACGGGTTGAGAAGATGAAAGATGTTCAAAACGAACCGGATGACCGCAACATTGACCTTGCCAGGGTAGGCATCAAAGGGATCAAGTATCCAATGAATGTCCTGGATAGGGCAAATAGGACCCAGGCCACCGTGGCAACGGTAAACATGTACGTGCATTTGCCCCACCGGTTCAAGGGGACTCATATGAGCAGGTTCGTCGAAGTCCTGAACGATTACTGTGCCGATCTGAATCTAAAGACTTTTTTTGAAATGCTTGACAGAATAAAGAAAAATCTTGATGCCCCCGCTGCCAACCTGGAGATCAGATTCCCCTATTTTATGAAGAAAAAGGCCCCTGTATCAGGTGTTCCCAGCATGATGGAGTACACCTGCAAATATATAGGGGAAATAAACGGAGATGAGCGCAAGCTCTTAATTGGTGTTAAGGTGCCGGTCTGCACCCTTTGTCCGTGTTCAAAAGAGATCAGCAGCCATGGAGCCCACAACCAGCGGGGCGTTGTTTCGGTAACCGCGCTCTTTAAGGAGTTCTTTTGGATTGAGGAAATTATTGAAACCGTTGAAAGCTCGGCAAGTAGTGATGTTTATGCATTGTTGAAAAGGGAGGATGAAAAATTTATCACAGAACGGGCGTACAGCCGGCCGATGTTTGTGGAAGATGTTGTGAGAGAGGTCGCCGATAAGTTGAAAAAAGACCAGAGATTTGTCTCGTTTAGTGTAGAAGCGGAAAACTTTGAAAGCATTCACAACCACAGCGCTTATGCTTATACCGAGGTGGACCTGGAGGGGTCAAATCTTTAATCTTGACAAATTGCGATAACCAATTGCCTTTTGGGGCGAAGGAAACAATTTGTCAAGATTAAAGATTTGACCCCATTGACCCCCGGTAGCCCTCTCGTAGTGTCTCGATCATTTCGGGGATCCCATAATCTGTATCGCCCACCGCGCACACTGGCAGAATCTCGATCACCGAGTTTGTGACAAAGACGCCGTCAAATTGCTTCAGATCCGCAGGTATGACCGTGGATTCCGTGAGGGAGAAGCCAAGCGTCCGGGCCACCTTTATAATGTGCTTGCGGGTTATGCCCGGAAGGAGTCCTGCATCTGTGGGCGGTGTGAAGATATGCCCTTTTCTCAAGAAGAATACGTTGGTGATACTCCCTTCAGTGATTTCGCCACGCTCGTTGGTGAAAAGGGCGTCAAAAAATCCCTGCCTTCGGGCCCAGGTGAAAACAAAGATGTTTTCCAGGTAGGCGGTCGTCTTGAACCTCACGAGGGGAGAACCGGAAAATCTCTGGAAGTGGGCCAGACCCAATTTAACCCCCGGGCCCTGCTGGATACTCACATTTTTCAAAAGCTCCCACGATGTCCGCAATTCTGTTTTCTCCACACCGTGATCCCCATAGGAGATCAGGTTGAGCCGAAGGCGGGCCTCAGTGTCGCGGGGAATTTCCGCCAAGGCAGATTTCAAGGCATCCATGGCCTCTTTTTTAGAGAAGGGGAGGGCGAAAAAGCGGCACCCGGCAGCCATGCGGTCCAGATGGTCTTCCACAAAGGCGAGCCTTCTACCCTTGTAGACCCGAAACGTTTCAAAGAGGCCTTCACCAAATAAGAGCGTCCGGTTTTTCATCTTACATAAAATCGCGGAGCGATTTTATCCCCAGTGCCATCATGGAAGCTTTTGCCTTAATGATACTCTCCTCATATTCGAGTTGAGGATCTGAGTCGGCTACGACGCCCCCTCCAACCCCCAGGACACCCCGTCCGTCCCAAAGTTCAAGGGTTCGAATGGCTACGTTCAGCACCATTTTGTCCTGAAAAAAATACCCAATCGCCCCACAGTACACGCCTCGCTGATTGGGCTCAAGTTCATAGATTATTTCCATGGCCCTTTTCTTAGGAGCACCTGTGATAGAACCGGGCGGAAACGTGGAGCGAATGATGTCAGAAATCCCTGTATCACTTCTAACCGCCCCGCTAACGTAAGAGACCATTTGATAAACGGTGTTGTATGCCTCCACGATATAGAGTCTGGGAACCTTTATGGAACCATATACACAGAAGCGCCCGAGGTCATTTCTCATAAGGTCCACAATCATAACGTTTTCTGCCTGATCTTTTTCACTCTCTTTCAGTTCTCGCCATAGTCTCCTGTCATTCCTGGCTTGCTGAGACCTTTTTCTCGTTCCCTTCATCGGCTTGCTCAAGATCGTGTTTTGGTTGAAGCGCAAGAAGAGTTCCGGACTTCCGGAAATAACTACGCTCTTTCCCATATTGATGAAAGCTGCATAGGAGACCGGCTGGACCTCCTTGAGGCGTAAGTATAAGTCAAATGGATCTCCGGGACAGTCAAAATAGACCCTCTGGGTGTAGTTGATCTGATAGACGTCTCCTGCCCTGATATGATCGAGCACATGGCCGACATTTTCAAGGTAAGTGTCCTTACTCTGATTAAAGCCTATCATCTTCCCGGACACCCGTTGGCGGCTTTTCCTATGAGACTTTAGCAAGGGGGGTAATGTATTTTCTTGCCAACAGGTCCAGATTTTTTGTATATGATCAAAAACCAGAAACCGCGAATAGGCCGCAAGGTAGATATCAGGATTCGGTGTGTCCTTGCTTCCCGGGGAAGGGAGATCTTCTATCCACTGGCAGGCCTCGTATCCTATGTAGCCGGCTACGAAATAGTCCTGGGTATGGGAGGATATGAAAGCAAAAAAATCATCCTTGTTAAGGTTCGTGATATCTCCGCTAAAGATCTCTTCCGGTTCCCAGGCTATGAAGGAATATCGCTCAGTAAGGGAGGGCTTTTGGCTTTCCAAAAAAATAGCGCCCGGCTCATGACAAAGGGCGCTGAAGATCTGATGGGGGTCGGCATCGATTCTTAAGTTTGTTTTCTCCATCGTCGATTGTCGATTGTTGATTGTCATCCGTCAATGTTAAATGCCCAATCGTCAATCATCAATCATCAATCATCAATCCTTCCCGGTTCCCCAACCCCAATATTCCGTCCTGTAATCGATTTCTCGCTCGATCTTGACCGCACAAACCTTAAGTTCGGGGATTTTTGCTATGGGGTCCAGGGCCGAATGGGTCAAAACATTGGTGCGGGTTTCAGTGTAATGGAAGGTCATGGAGACAACACCTGGAGGGGTGATTTTTGAGATCTTTGCCTTGGCCCGAACAGTCCCACGCCGGGAGACCACCTTCACGGTCTCACCGTCCTCAATCTCCAGGCCAGCAGCATCAACAGGATTTATCTCCACTTGTTCTTCTCCGCGCAACGTATTGAGTCCCGCCACCTTGCGCGACATGGTGCTGTGATAATGAAAGATACTGCGCCTTGTGGTCAAGATCAAAGGGTACTCATGGCTGGTCACCTCCGCCGAAGGTGTGTAGGAGATAGGCGTGAATTGTCCTCGACCGCCGGGTGTGGTGAATCTTTCAGCATAAAGATACGGTGTCCCGGAGTGCTCTGTGTCCGGACAGGGCCACTGGACTCCAGCCTCGTCTATCCGCTCATAAGTGATTCCGCCATAAATCGGAGTCAAGCTACGGATCTCTTCCATGATCTCTTCGGGTTTGTTGAAATCAAACCCTTTGGCCCCCATGTTTTTAGCGGTGTCGCAGATGATCATCCAGTCAGAACGCGTGTTGCCCACTGGTTCTATGGCCTTGCGTACCCGCTGTACGCGCCGTTCGGTGTTTGTGAAGGTCCCGTCTTTTTCAGCAAAACTGGCCGCAGGCAGCACCACATCGGCCATTTGTGCGGTCTCTGTAAGGAAAATATCCTGTACCACGAGCAGTTCCAGGTGCGAGATCGCTTCCTCGACGAAGTTGGTATCAGCTTCTGTGAGCACAGGATTCTCACCCAAGAGGTAGAGGGCCTTCACCTTGCCTGAATGGGCAGCCTCAAAGATTTCGCACAAAGTCAGCCCAGGTGTCGCATTCAGCTTGCAATCCCAGGCCTTCTCAAATTTTTTCCGTATCTCCGGATCATCCACCTTTTGGTAACCTGGAAATACATCGGGCAGGGCCCCCATGTCACAGGCCCCCTGAACATTGTTCTGACCTCTCAGCGGGTTTACGCCTGATGAAGGCTTGCCGATATTGCCCGTCAGGAGCGCCAGGTTGGCCACGGCCTTCACATTATCAGTGCCGTGGGAATGCTGGGTAATCCCCATGGCATAGAGGATGGTTGCCGGGGAGGTGGAGGCATACATTCTGGCAGCTTCGGCAATCTGTCTGGCAGCAACACCGGTGATTTCCTCGGCCTGGGAGAGATCCCATGCCATGACCGCCGCCTCAAAGGCTTCAAAACCCTCGCACCGCTCTTTTATGAATGAGGTGTCAAGAAGTTTTTCTTCAATAATGACCCTGGCAATAGCATTTAGGAGGGCCACATCGGTCCCGGGTTGATGCCTGAGCCAGACATCGGCCATCCGGCACACCATTATTTCTCTCGGATCGGCCACGATGAGCTTTGCACCGTTTCCTACTGCCCTGTTAATCTGTCTCCCTATAATTGGATGGGCGGCCGCCGTATTGCTCCCTATAACAAAGATGCAAGCGGCCTTTCCGATTTCAGGAATGGTGTTTGTCATGGCGCCGCTACCCAGGGTGGCAGCCAGACCGGCTACCGTGGGTGAGTGTCAGAGGCGCGCACAGTGGTCGATCTTGTTTGTCCCCATGACAGCCCTGACGAATTTTTGAAAGAGATAGTTCTCTTCATTGGTGCATTTGGCAGAAGAAACAGCAGCAAACTGGTCTCCTTTGTAATGGACCAGGGTGCTGGCCACATACTTGATCGCCTGGTCCCAGTTGACCTCTACAAACTTTCCTTCCCTCTTGACAAGGGGCGCTGTTAAGGGTTTGCCAGGGCGGCCTGTTTCATCAATGCCATGTGCGATCCGCTCAAGGGGGTCGTATGCCCGCACCAGTGGGGAAGACAGCCGGTCAGGGCTATGAATGAACTTATAACCAAAGCGCCCTCGAATACAAAGCTCTCCGCGGTTTACAGGGTTTTCACAATCACCTCTGGCCCTAATAACGGTATTTCCGCGTACACCCAGATATAGCCCGCAGCCCACACCGCAGTATGCACAGGTCGTCTTCACTTCACGGGTGGGATACTCGATTCTTTTGGGTATCAAGGCCCCTACCGGACAACGTTCAACGCACTCCCCGCAAGACACGCAAACCGATTCGGTGAAAGGCTTGTCACCAAAGGTGCTAACCTTAAGCTCATAACCCCGATATCCCATATCAATGGCAGCAACCCCCACGATTTCGCGGCACGTCCGAACGCATATGCCACACTGGATGCACTTGTTGGGATTGAAATCAAAAAAGGGATTGCTGGTATCAACAGGAAGGTCCTTGGCCACGCGATTCAAGCGATTGAGTCGTTTCTCGGCAAAACCGATCCGGTTGACCAGTTCCTGGAGCCTGCATGTGCCGCTCTTGGGGCACAGGAGACAGTTGAAGTCATGATCGCTCAGGATGAGTTCAAGGGTCACACGGCGAACCAGCTCAATTTCCGCGTCATCCGTAATAACCGCCATCCCCTCCTCAACCGGGGTGCGGCATGCCGGATGAAGCTTTTTCTTCTTTTCAATCTTAACCAGGCATATTCGGCATGTCCCCTCTGGGGTGAGCCCGGGGCAATAACACAATGTCGGAATATAGATCCCCGCACCCTGGGCTGCTTTTAGGATGGTAGCGCCTTCCGGGGCCTTCACGTCCAGGCCGTTTATGTTTAGGGAAATATGATTAGTCATTGGTTGATTGGGCATCCTTCATTCCTCGGTTTACACTTATCAAGGATGCGGGCGCCAAGAGATAAGTTCTTTTGTTCCTACTTTTTGGTGTCAGGTGTCAGGCCCGCCCTGGCGCGACTTGCTCGAATCAATTTGTAGATCCTATAATCCCGGTCTGGGCCAGGGTGTCAGGAGCGACAAACGCCAGATCTGACACCTGAACACTGAAACCTGAAACCTGGGGTGGTGAAAAAAAGTGTAAACTACTTTATGGCGAAAATGAAGGATGCCAAATTGTCAATTGTTGATCTTAAGGGATTCTGAGGAACTCCTACAACTTTGGGGCATGTAACGCCTTGAAATATTGACATTATGGTCATCTGGTTCTACACTATCTGCGTGCTGCTAATAGGGCAAAAACAATGAGAAAAGAACTCAAAGAAAGACTTGTCCACCTGCCATCCGCACCAGGCGTTTATCTTATGAAGGATGCCAGGGGACACATCCTGTATGTGGGCAAGGCAAAAGATATGAAAAAGCGTGTCACGTCCTATTTTAGTAAGGCAGGCCAAAAGGATTTGAAGACGAGTCTGCTGATTGGAAAGATCGCAAGCTTTGATACCATCCTCACCAACACGGAAAAGGAGGCCCTGATCCTTGAGTCGAATCTAATCAAACGACACCTTCCCCGCTACAACGTAATCCTCAAAGATGACAAGCGCTATCCATGCCTGCGGCTTGATATGAAGAGTACTTATCCCAACCTGACTGTTGTCCGAAAGATCGAAAAGGACGGGGCCCTATATTTTGGCCCTTTTCCCTCTGCCGGTGCTGTGCGACAGACCCTGAAAGTGATCCATAGCACCTTTAAAATCCGCAAGTGCAAGAGCAGGACCCCCAAGCGCCGAGAACGACCCTGCCTGAACTACCAGATGGGGCTTTGTTTGGGTCCGTGCAGCCGGCCCATAGCCCCGGAGGTCTACCAGGCGGTGGTTGAAGAGGTTATTATGTTTTTGAAAGGAAGGATGCCGGAGCTGATCAAGAATGTGAGGAAACAGATGGCGTCTGCTGCGGCCCAAGAGGATTTTGAGGTAGCTGCAGCCCATAGGGACAGGCTATTTGCCCTCGAAAGGACCCTGGAAAAACAGGTGGCCACCACCACCGATTTCAAAGACCGTGACGTGCTGGGGATCGACCGACAGGGCAGGGCGGCCCTTATGATGGTGCTATTTATCAGGGGCGGGTTTTTGCTGGGAAACCGGCCATTCTATCTCTCAGAGACCGTGGTCTCTGATATCGAGATGATCACCTCCTTTGTAAAGCAGTACTATGAAGAAGCTCCCTTTGTTCCGGAAGAGGTCCTGGTGCCCACTCCACCCGAAGATCAAGGCATCCTTGAGGAGTGGCTGAGCGATCTTAAAGGCGAAAAGGTTCGGATCATGGTGCCTCAAAGGGGTGAGAAGGCCAGGCTTGTTCGAATGGCGGATCAAAATGCTGCAAAGGGCTTGAAGGAACAGCTTGATGCTGCCATGGCCGAACAGGAGCTTCTGGATCGGGTTCAAAGACGGCTGGCCTTGGAGCGACGTCCTGAGCGCATAGAATGCTTTGACCTTTCGCACCTGGGCGGTAGTGAGGGGGTAGGAAGCATGGTGGTCTTTGAAAGGGGAAGACCCTCTCGAGCGGCATATCGGAAATATCGCATCAAATTTGCACCAGGCAGGGATGACTACGCAATGCTAAGAGAGGTTCTTGCGCGACGCTACAAAAAGGTGGATACCCTCCGGAGCGTAGGCCCGTGCCCCTACGGGACGGAGGCCGGACAAGCCCTGCCGGATCTGCTCATGGTGGACGGGGGAAAAGGACAGCTCAACATGGCTATTGCGGTGCTCAAGGCTTTGAAGCTTTATGGTTCATTCGATCTGATCGGGATTGCCAAAAAAGACCCCGAGCGTGGTGAGACCGAAGACAAGATATATAAACCAGGACGAAAGAACCCTGTAAATCTTAAAAAGGATACAGATGTGCTTCTGTTTCTGCAAAGGATCAGGGATGAGGCCCATCGGGCGGTCATAACCTATCATCGCAAGCGCCGCGTGATGACCTGTCGCCGGTCGGTCCTGGAAGAGATCCCCGGGATCGGAGAGAGGCGCAGAATGCGCCTCCTGAAGCATTTTGGTAGCCTGAAACGGATCAAAGCCGCCCCTGTTGAAGAACTTGCTGCCGTTCCAGGCATGACCCGCCAGACAGCCCATGCGGTTTTTGAGGCGTTGAAATAAGGGACTCAGGGGCCTCTCGCCCGCTCCCTTGGGTCGCTAGAGCCCACAGAGGCCGCTGAGATGTGAATTTCTTGGCCTGATTTTTTGAGTGGGAAAAATCAGGCCAAACAATCAGCCCCTGGCTGGGCATTTGAAGCCGGATAGTGGCGTGTTTGACCAACACTGCGGAAATATCACGCAATAGCGTGGCAGTTTAAGCTGAATTGCCCTCTCAGCAATTCAGCTTAACAAACTCTGAGCCTCTGTGCGCTCTGTGAGAGACAAAAGCACCGGTGACCACGAAATAATCAGGTTACGCAAGATACAGAACAACCACACCCGATAACATGACGCTGGTGCCCAGAAGCCTGAGCCTGATGCGCTCTTCCTTGAATATCAAACCGCCGTATAGAACGCTGAAGATCAGGCTGGTCCTTTTGACAGCGATCATGTAGGAAACCGGGGCAAGTTTTATGGCATGGAAGTGGGCTATTGTGGCCAGTGCCGTCACCAATCCTCCCAGCAAGAGCCAAATCGAATTTCGTCCTTTCAAGTTGACCGTTGCCGCACGTCGCTTGATGCGCCAGCCTGCAATAGCCAGCATAGGGACGGACACTGATAGTGTGTAGAAAATCCCGAAGAATACAGGATCAGAAAGCTGGACGCCCTTTTTTCCCAGAGTGGATGTCAGGCTCCAGATAAGGGCTACCATAAGCATACGCCGGGAGCCGGGAGACTTGAAGATTGCCTTGAAGGGGGCAAGGGGATGATGGACAAAACGTTCGATGTTCAACACGTAGGCACCAACCGTGACCATGAGTATACCAAGGAGGCCCTGAAAGGATATTGTTTCTTGCAACAGGAGGGCAGCCGTCAGGATGGCAAAGACGGGTGTAAAACTCAAATACGGGACGCTAAGGGACAGGGGTGCTATCCTGATCGCACTGAGATATATGTAATAGGCAAGAATCTCAAAGGGAATGGCGACACCCACAACAAGTATCAGATCCTGACTTATGGGGAACGAATCCCTCCCTATCAGGAGGGGCACCAGGAAGGGGAGTGAAAGCAGTACCATAGCGCAGCCTATCGTCCATTCGTCATTGTCCCGCATCAAGAGCTTTGAGAGGACCTCGCTTGTGGACATGAAATACGCGCAGGCCAAAGATAGAACAAACCAGTTCATAATTCGTTTATTATTTCAAAATGTTGAAGTGCCTAAAGTGAACTAAAGTGAACTAAAGTGCCTAAAGTTAAAGGGATTGAAGGATTGAGGGATTGAGGGATTAACGAATTAAAATCAGACAAGATTCCTTCAATTCCTAAATTCACAATTCCTGAATTGTTAATGATTGCATTCAACTTTAGCTCACTTTAGCTCACTTTAGCTCACTTTAGCTCACTTTTTGTTGAACATGGCAAAAGATTTTCTGCCAGAAAAAACACGAATTTCGCAACTAAGAATCTAACACAGCCAGGGAAGCAAGGGAATAGAGTATGAGGCATGGATCAGGGCAGGTAGGTCAAACAAACTTTACCACGAATGGGAAATAGCCTGTATCTTGCAGGCCTTGACGCAAGGCAGGGGTGGACTGTCGCTGCCCGGCTAGGAGGCTGATAGCGTCTTGTCGTAGGTACCTTTCTCAGAAGGTACTGTATGAGAAACAAGGTTCTTCACAGCGTCTAGAAGGGTTTGGATCCCAAAAGGTTTCGGGATGACCCAGTCAAATTCGTCACCGTCCAAAAGCCAGGGCGTCCCCGAAATGCCTATAATTGGTGTGAAGGATCTGTGAGAGTTGCGAATGTGTCGAGCCACGTCATACCCGTCAATACCAGGCATCCGGATGTCCGTTATGACTAAATCAAAGAGCCCGGTATCAAACATTCGAATGCCTTCGTGACCTCCGGGCGCAATCTGGGCATGGTAACCAAAACGGGACAAAAGCTTTTGAAGCACGTCCGAAACGATCTGTTGATCATCTACAATTAGAATACTGTACATAGCTCAACCTTTCAGATATACAGAGAATTATTTTGATCCCAGGGACAAAACAAACCCCACACCCTTAATCTCAAGATAAATAATACACGCTTTTTTTAACATGTCAACAAAATATTGTATAATTTATTAAGAGAAGCCACTATATATAGTATTTCCCCTTTGTAAACTTTGCAATTTCCCATAAAAATCAATCCGCAACTAATAGAATATCGATTGGTTTCTGTCAAATAGGATGACGGGTAATTACGGTACTCTTGTGAACAAATTATCAACAACTGATAATGCCTTGATATCAAAAAACATATGAGATAGCTGCGCCGAAAACGCTTGCAAATCGACATTTTTGTGCCAGTCTGTTTTTTGTTAAGCATTTCAGACAAATTGCCCTTGTCGCCTGATTATGAACGATCTTGTTTACTTTCCAAAACCTCTCATTTTCTTTTATTTTCTTCCATTTTCAAAAATACTTCCTCCGTTATTTGGGGTCACAGGACACAAAGAAGGCTGAAGGAAGCGCAGAAAATTCTTTGCCATGAAGGACGAAAGCTGAAAGCTAAAAGGAAGAGAAGCTAAGGGTGTATAAGATCCGATTCTTGCGGGGCGGGCTTTTAGCTTCTCCGGCTTGTCCGGGTTGGGTGCTAGCGGGATGAGGTGGGTTAAGTAGTTTCCATCCAGAAATGGCCCTTTTCCGCAATCTCGGCGTCAATCTGCGGGATTGCTTGTGCGACGTACCAATGTACGTCTCCGCGCAATCCCTTGAGTTCCTTGACCTTGCGAAAAAGTACTCATTTCTGAATTGGAAACTGACGTTAGTGCCCGCCATTCAAAGATTTATTTATGGATGGGCACTAAGTAATAATATGCTTTCTGATTTCTGGAAACGGTTCGCTTGGATACGCAAAAACAAACCCCTGACCCAAATCTATGTCCATCTCCAACAAAGTCCTTAACTCGCCTTTGGTTTCAATTCCCTCAGCTATCATACTGACGCCAGTTTCCTGGCCGAATCTTTTTAGGGCTTTTACCAGTTGTTGTTTTACATTGTCCGAGTCGATGTCCCGAATTAGGGACATATCAAGCTTTATGAAGTCGGGTTTTAGCTCGATTATGGATTGAAGGGTTGCATAACCTGCTCCTGCATCGTCGATTGCTATTTTAAAGCCTAAAGCTCGGAAATATTCAAGCGCACTTCTAAAGACTGAAAAAGCCATTATGGCTGAACGCTCTGTAATCTCTAAGACGATACGATCGGGAGTCAAGGAGGAATCGAGCAATAGGGTAGAGGCTGCTATTTGTCTTAGTTCGGGGTCGTTTACCGAATCGGGCTCAACATTCAAAAAAAGCATGTGTTCCGGCTTCATACTGGACGCGGTGGTTAAAGCCTTTTTTCTGCACAGCCGCTCAAGCTCGATAAGCAAATCACTTTCATAGGCTACTTTGAACAGTTTATCAGGTCTTTCGAATTCCCCCTGGCCTGGTCCCCTGCTTAAGGCTTCGAATCCTATGATCTCATATTCCGGAAGTCTAACTATGGGGTGAAAGAGGGTGTAGATCTCCTCCTCCTCAATTATCTTTTTGAGTTGCTCCAGTCTTTTTTTAGCATCTTTATCTCTTTCGGATGCCGAATCTGCGAGCGCCTCCTGCAGGGCGGTGTAAAGCTGGCGTTCGAGGCGGACGTTTTTATCGTAATTGAGGATTGCATTTCCCACGTAGCAGCCAAACTTTTGAAATAATGCATAATCGAGGGAGTCGCGAATGGCGCTGGTTATTTTTGAAGTTATCCTTTGTTTGATCCTTAAAAGGTCCACTTTTTCAAGTTCGGCTTTCTTTCGAGGTGGTGAGAGCAGGATGGCAAAGGTGTTGCCGCTTATCATAAGCTGGGATACAAGATCGGCCTCTCTTAGTGATCCTCCAAGTAGTGACTCAAGGATATCGGCCACCATTTTCATTACTTTGTCAAACGTTTTATAGCCGTAAATCTCTTCGATTTTGCTGTACTTAACTACGTCTATGCAGAGTAAGCCGACCTGGTTGTGACCTTCCAGCATACTTTCAATCTCACCAAAAAGCAGGGGAATAGTTGGAAGACCCGTGACTCTATCGTAAAGCAGCTCCTCCAGGCCCTTTTTTCCCCTTGCGAGTTGGTTTAGCTCAATCCATGATTCCAAAGTGGAAGAACTATTTTGTTTCATTTCTAACTCCCGTCTAAGATAAAACTTTTCCCTATCAACATCCTTTTCGGCAATTAAACGTTCGATCTTTAGGCTTTGAGTTTAGTTGATAATTGTTGACAAGAAGCCCCTCTAAAACGCCCCGAGTTGACACGGCCGAATCTTGATCCTCATGGCATCGCATGCAGCACTGACCTTCATCTTGTGGATGCCGAATTGTTTGGCGGTGTCCCAGGCGGTCTTGCACGGCAAACGATCATTTACCAGACCCGCTAAAATCGCTTTTTCCAGTTCAGGGGTCACAGACGCAGCAGGTTTGACAATGCTTTTCTTGGGGCGATAGCCAAACAAGCCCAGTTGGCATTTTACCAGCCGGAGTTCCAGCAGATCGGCGGCCCGGCCAACCGCATCCGGCAACACACCAAGCCGCTTTGCAACATCAAATGCAACCGCGCACGGAAGCTTCCCTTCGGCAGCACGTTTCAATAGCGCATCCTGGAGCACAGGATCTACGACCGCACCCGGTCCATTTCGGTTCACTGAGTTTGTTTGGTCTATTGGGTCAGAAACACAGTAGACAAGGTTTCAATAGGTGTAGGCGTTCACAGGTTCAGAGTTCACCCCCGCCTGCCAACGCCTGGCTCGCACCCGAACTGCAGTGCTGGCATCTCTGGCAATGGCGGGCAGGGTTCAGGGTTACCTTATGTTTTGTTTGTTCAACGTTATGTAAAGCTCACTCTGGACTTCGGGGCAAGACCGTTTTACATACCAAAGAAAACCCAACAAACTAGTAATATTTTTTCTTCTTCGAGACTGATCCGAAGATCAACCCTATGAAGAAGACGCCGGCCCCAGCCAGGAACCACCGCTGCGTTCGTGTGCGCCCGAGGCGCGCATTCTCCTGCCCGAGGCGTTCCACCTCCTTATTCAGCCCGTTGTTTGCCGTCCGGAGTGTATCACGTTCCCCCACCAACGCCACCACGTCCTTTGATTGATCGACAAGAGTGTCGTACTTCTCGGTAATCTGTTTTAGCTCCCTGGTCGTGCGGGATATCTCTTTCCTGTTCTCGACGACCGCCTTCTCGAACTCCTTCACCTTTATGGCACGGCTCTGCTTGGCTGCCTCAAGTTTATCCATTAGCGAGGTCCGGTCCTTTTCGAATTTCTCAACCGTTGCCTCCAGTTGCTTTACGTCCCTTTTCAATGCTGCTATGATTACAGGCTTCGGTGTCTTGGAACTTATATACTGCTTCAGGACCCATCCCTCCTTGCCCTCGTCCGTCCTGACCTTGAGGTAAAGTTCGTCTTCCTCAAGCACCTCGAGAGGGGTGTCCGTCTTCAGGGTTCTTATCACCTTATATTCGTTTCCGGGGCCTGCGCGGAGACAAAGAATCAGCAGATCCGACACATATCGCGTGTCTGCACGGGCAGATCCAAAGGTAACAGGTATAGGGATAAACATTACGAAAACAACGATAAATGTTAGCTTCCTGATTTTTGTGAATCTCATAATAATTCCTCCGGCCCCACTTTCCCCAGGGCACCAATGGACCAATGGGGTCAAATCTTTCCTCTTGACAATTGGGGCACTTGGTCGCTCAATTTATCAAATCTCTTCCTCAACTTTCTTTTACTTTACTAACCAATTAAGAAGTTGTCATGTCCTTTGCTTTCAACAGGTACTCGATGTCCTGCAAATCCTTTACATTCCTTTGTCTTATTTTCTTTGTCTTGATCAGATCATCAATGGACGGTATGTAGAAGAAAATAGCTTGTTCAGGGTCTTCCTTAATAGTTGCATTTTCATAACATGACTTGAATTCAACCAGCTCTCCTTCAAGATTTCGAATAGCTTTGCGAAAAAAAAGGTCAATTTTTTTGGGGCCGGCATAGGCTTGAATGATGGGTTTCATGCTATCTTCTGAATCGGACAGACTGCATCCTTTTTTCAAGAAATAAGAAAGCACCACAGCCCTTTCTTTTGAATCTATCCAAAAATCATAATCAGCGGTCAATACAGGTGCGCCATATAGAACAACCGCCCTTCGTCCAATAATGAGGTATCTTATTCCCATCCGGTTAAAGTCTTTGACGATGTCAAAGAAATCTAATTCGATTTCCGGTTCCATGGCACTCCAAACCTCTTGATATAATCCTGAAAGGCTAACCATTCTTTCTCAACGTAGCGAAGCCTCTGGCAAGGAGAAAACTTCGAAAAATGGGCAAGGTCTTTTTCTAATTCCTCCTGTCTTTCATCTGGTATGTCTTCCACGCTGCTCGGATAACGTATTTCCATGTTTTCCCAAACCCTCTATTTTCTTCGCTTATCACGGGAAAAGAGCGGCTGCAACCCTTTCAGCAAGTCAACTGATGTTTAGATCTAATCTGACATCTACCTCATTCCAGACCGCTGAAGGACGAATTCGGCTAAATATGGACTCCATAGACCATAGGCTTAACGTCCATTGTCCCATCAGGGCAGGCATAGACCACCGACAAAGAAAAAATCCTAAGTGTCCATAGTAGTTAGCCTCAGCCACTCTCCTCTGCTTCGGGAATTTCAATTTCAATGGTTTCCCGATCACTGGCAAACCATTTCTGAACATACAGCGTACCGATAACAGGTGGCTTACCGGGGTTAGGCCTTTCCGTGTACTTGATTGTATTCTTGGTTTCTTTCTCCTTCTCAAAGACAATCTTCATATGATCACACCTCCTGTTCTAATTTCTCCACCAAAATGGAATCTCATCGTCATACTGACTTTCATCATTTCAACAGGAGGCTAACAGCAAGGCAGATTTTTGTCAAGGATTTTGAAGGCTAACAGGGTGTTGGGGTCAACTATACCCTTGCCTTCGTCAATCATGTGGTGTATGAAATAGATTGTGAGTTGAACTCACTGAAAGATAGGGAATAAAGAGACGAAAATCCGGAACTTTGTCCATGTCTGCTCTCCACGGCCCCACCAAAACCACCGACGAATACCTTTCGGAGATGGGCTACAGCCTCTTTGATGAATATGCGAGGGCTGTTGAATGGGCCGTTATTCCCGCAGGTGCTTCTGTATTTGATGCGGCGACGGGCCCTGGCCGCATGACCCGGGTCCTCCTTGAAAGGGACTGCCAGGTCATATCAGGTGATATCGACAGGCAAAGGTTGGATGCCCTCAAGTCATCTCCCCCGTTTTCTGGAAATCCAGGGCTTCATTTGATCCACTTGAATCTCGACTCCCTTGGTTTCAGGAATCAGTGTTTTGACCACATCGTCTGTGCCAATGCCCTCCACGAACTCAAGCATCCAGACGCTGTCCTCTGTGAACTCCTGCGCGTTTACTCAGGCCGAGGAAAGCTGGTTCTAATCGATTTTACAGAGCAGGGGTTCTCGGTCATTGAAGAGATTGTTCGCCTCAGGCACGGCAAAGGGCACTCCATACATGGAACCATGTCGCGCGAAGCGACCAAAATCTTTCTAAAGGACCACCTGATTGATTTCGAAGAGATCGATTTACCGCTGAACTGGGTCCACATGGCAAGCCGAAAGAGGTAAGCGATGGGCGGGGTGGATAATCAGGTGGAGAGCGCCACCGGGCTTAGCGATTTAAACTTCCGGCTGAATCCCGCAAGACCGATTAGGCCAGAGCCGAGCAGGAGCATGGTAGCGGGTTCGGGGACAGGCGCATAAGCGTCGGTACAATTTATACCGACAATCTGGAATTCCTCCTGGCCTGACCCCGGATGTTCCGGGTTTTCCGCCAAGAAATTAACTCCTTGATTTTACAGGTTTTTCTCTCGAAAACTGACAATCCGCGTATCCCCTTGACATAATGAACTATGCGGAATATTATAGCTATGACAATCAACATGAAATAGCGAGGTGATTATGCGAACAATACAAATGACCTTGGATGCTGACCTTGTCAAATCGGTCGACAAAGTTGTTAAGGAGCTCAAAACGACCCGATCTGCTTTCACACGCAATGCTTTGCGAGATGCGCTCAATCGTTTCAATGTCAGTCGTCTTGAAGAGAAACACCGAAGGGGATACGAGTTACATCCTGTGAACAAGGCGGAATTTAGTGTGTGGGAAAAGGAACAGGATTGGGGGGATGAATGAAGAGGGGAGAGATCAGGTGGTATAAATTCAAAGCTCCTGACAAGAAGCGTCCTGTGTTGATCCTAACTCGCAACTCCATTCTGAAATACCTCGGAGAAGTCACCGTTGCACCCATTACATCAACAGTCAGGGACATTCCAAGTGAAGTGTTCTTGTCCAAACATGATGGTATGACGAAAGATTGCGCCATCAATTTCGATCATATCCAGACGGTATCAAAAGGGAAAATAGGCTCACTCATTACAACGCTTTCACCGGAAAAACTGAAACAAGTGCGCGAAGCAATACTCTTTGCACTTAATTCAACGTCTCGTAATTTCTACAACCTATTGACATTATAGCTATTTATTGGCTTTGTTGCAAAGTCAATCAGGAATGCTGGAATGATGGAATGATGGAATATTGGAATGATGTGAAAAACAGAAACAAGAACAAAACACCTTTTAAACCCAATATTCCAGTATTCCAACATTCCAGTATTCCAATTGGGGCGAAGCCCCTAAGTTCTAAACAGGTACCCAATCTTCCCTCTTTGATCGGTGACATT
Source organism: Desulfobacteria bacterium (assembly GCA_030145035.1). Classification (GTDB taxonomy): domain Bacteria; phylum Desulfobacterota; class Desulfobacteria; order Desulfobacterales. The sequence continues at coordinate 18,633 of JAQYWL010000071.1, forward strand.
AAAAACGTTGAGCAGTCTCAGATTGGTGGCAAATGGAAAAGAGAGATAAAGGAAAGAGTAATCTTCACATAAAGGATTGGCCGGAAGGGGATCGGCCCAGGGAAATGCTTTTGGAAAAAGGGGCGGGAGCTTTGAGTGATGCCGCGGTGTTGGCTATTCTTCTCAGAACAGGCCGTCAGGGGCAGAATGCCATCGCCCTTGCCAGGGAGATGATAAACAAGTTATAAAATCGTTTCGCGATTTTATGTAACGCGGCTTCGCCGCTCGAAAAAAGGAAATTCCTATACAATCAAGTTTGGCGGGCTTAATGGGTTGATGACTGCAACACAGGAGGATATATTAGGTGTTAAGGGGATAGGAAAGGCTAAGATCGCCCAGATTTTAGCTGCCGTGGAAATTGTCAAACGCCAGCTACGACAGCCCCTTGCAAAGATCAACGTTATCGAAAATCCCCATGACCTGTTTGAATATTTGAGAGTGTCAATGAGCAATCTTTCCCGTGAGGAATTTCGAGTTCTCCATTTGAACAGATCAAAACACCTGATTGGGGAAGAGGTCCTGTTTCGTGGAACGGTTGATGAATCCTCAGTTTATACTCGTGAAGTGATAGAGTCTGCCCTGAGGAAAAAGGCTTCAGCCCTTATTTTTGCACATAATCACCCCACCGGACCGGCTGAGGCCAGCCAGGAGGATGTTGAATTGACCAGATCACTGGTAAACGCATGCAGGGCTGTTGATATTCCGGTTCTGGACCATGTCATAGTTGGTAGAGGCGGTTTTCTGAGCTTGCAGCGGGAATGCCCTGAGATTTTTGCAGGAGGCACCTAACCCGGACAAGCCGGAACCAAAACAAAAAAACTTTATCACGAAAGCACGAAAGTACGAAGACACGAAAGTCTCAATGTTATTTCGTGCTTTCAATATTTCGTGGTTTCGTGATTATCTTCTAAATATTCTGCCTGAAAAAACAAGTAGTTCACAACTAACGGACTAAAACAGCGTGAAAAAACTGACACTCCCACAACTTGAGCACCACCTTTTTGCTGCCGCAGATATCCTGCGTGGAAAGATGGATGCCTCGGAATTTAAGGAATATATTTTCGGCATGCTTTTCCTGAAAAGATGCTCGGATGTATTTGATGAAGAGCATGAAAGGATCATAAAAACAAACCTTGCCAAGGGCCGGACGCAAAAGCAGGCAACAAAGCGGGCTGAGGATCCTGCCAGGTATGCAAAATCCTTTTTTGTCCCAAAGGCGGCACGGTGGGAAAAGATCAAACATGCGCATCGCAGCATAGGTGATGAGCTGAACAAGGCGTTAAGCGCGCTGGAGCATGACAACCGGAGCCTTGAGGGCGTGCTCGGGCATATTGATTTTCAAAGGAAGGTTGGGAAAACAAAAATCCCTGACCAGAAACTCCGCGACCTTATCAATCATTTCAACAAGTACCGTCTGAGGAATGCTGATTTTGAATTCCCTGATCTCATTGGCGCTGCTTACGAGTACCTCATCGGTCAATTTGCAGATTCTGCGGGCAAAAAGGGCGGTGAATTTTATACTCCCAGGGATGTTGTTCGTTTGATGGTGCGCATCCTGAAACCTCAGGAAGGCATGCGCATATATGATCCCTGTGCAGGCTCGGGCGGCATGCTGATTCATTCAAAACTGTATGTGGAAGAGCACGGAGGCAACCCCTTTAATCTCAGGCTCTATGGCCAGGACAACAACGGCGGTGTCTGGTCCATGTGCAAGATGAACATGATCCTTCACGGCATCGCGGATGCAGATATCCACAATGATGATGTGCTCTCGTCTCCCCTTCACTTAGACGGCGGCGAGTTGATGCGGTTTGACCGGGTCATCACCAATCCGCCCTTCAGCCAGAATTATTCAAAAGACGGGATGAAATTTACCGAAAGGTTCAGATACGGTTTCTGCCCCGAGACCGGCAAAAAAGGCGACCTCATGTTCTTGCAGCACATGTTAGCTGTCCTGAGAACAAACGGCATGATGGCAACAGTAATGCCCCATGGTGTCCTGTTCCGAGGTGGTGCTGAAAAAGAGATTCGCAAGGGCATTATCAAAGATGACCTGCTGGAGGCGGTAATCGGATTTCCGCCCAACCTTTTTTACGGGACAGGCATTCCCGCATGTGTGTTGGTGTGCCGGGCCAAAGGCGCCAAGCCGGAGGAACGAAAGGATAAAATTCTCTTTATCAATGCGGATGCGGAATTTCATGCCGGCCGGGCACAGAACTACTTAAGGCCCGAGCATATTGAAAAGATCACATCCGCGTTTGATGCCTTTGAGGACATCCCCGGATATGCAGCCGTTGTTTCCAGAGATGATCTCAAGTCAAACGACTGGAACCTGAACATCCGGCGATACGCGGACAATGCCCCTCCGCCCGAACCCCACGATGTCCGCGCCCACCTGCTCGGCGGAATCCCCAAAGTCGAAGTCAAAGCAAAAAAGGAGCTTCTCGGTGCTCACGGCCTGAAGATTTCTACTATATTCGTAGAACGTGATGAGGACTACTATGATTTTGATCCCACGCTCAGTGAACGGGGCGAAATTAAAGAGCGGATCGAGACCGGTAGAGGCATACGCCAGCGAGAACGGAAATTGAAAAAGGCTTTTGACGAATGGTGGGAAAAACATAAGCAATCGTTAAGCGACCTGCCGAAGACCAAAAACCTCATGGAAGTACGCACCGACCTCCTGGAAGCCTTTGTGTCA
>JAQYWL010000354.1 GCA_030145035.1 Desulfobacteria bacterium
ATCCTTAATCCATGTCCCAGTGTCCGGTCCAATAGGGCATTGGAATCCCTTACGACACTCAGCGTCACAATACTTCAACCAGCATAGACAATTATCACACTCTCTCGCCTTCTCAATCATCGTCATCTTATGCTTTTCTTTCTTCATTGAGAATCTCTATACCACGTTGGAGGAAAAAATGAATTGATATCTTGGAGGGATATTATTAAAGGACAGATTCGAAAGTCAGCTTGCAACCGTTGAATAAATAGAGGAATAATATGAAGAAGAAAAAAGGGAAATGGGATACTCTTGATGGAATATTGAATGAGGTTTGGACAATGCTTAAACGAGGAGTCACTCATTTCAATGATCCGTTTCATTGGCCTGTTTTAGGAACAATAGGAAAAGATGGCTGTAGTCTACGTACTGTTATCCTGAGGCAGTTAATATTACCCGATCGGATTCTGGTTTGCCATACAGATAATAGGGCAACTAAAGCTCAAGAGATATGTAATTCTAATAAAGTCAGTTGGCTTTTTTATCATCCGGAAACGAAAGTTCAATTAAGAATATCAGGGCGGGCAAAATTACATACGGATGATCAATTCGCTGACGATCAATGGGCTGCTACCAAAATAACGAGTCGTCTCAATTACTGTGCTACTCAACCTCCCGGTACGCCTATTGACAAGCCATCATCTGGATTACCCGATTTTCTGCTTAATAAAATCCCAACACTTTTAGAAACCGAAAGAGGTCGTAAAAATTTTATGGCAATTGCTTGTAGTATTGATTCTATAGATTGGTTGATATTGAGAACACTGGGGCATCGGCGGGCTCGATTTGATTGGGATGAAAATAGGTTGAGCGCTACATGGCTGATTCCGTGAAAAATGGGGGTAGTGCGGAAAGCCTTTCCTCAGCGTTTTTGGCGTATTCGCTGTCAGGGTACTTCCTGATAATCTCTTGGTACAATTGCCTGGCATGATCCTGATTGTCCTGCAACTCTTCCAATTTTGCAGTTTCAAACAGCTCTTGAGCCTTATTGTCGGAACATCCTGAAACGGCCAAACCAATAACAACCATCAGGATTAGAATTATCCTTTTCATAATCCCTCCTTAAATTGTTGATTCACTTAAGACAATGTTTCATGGACTACTGATTTTGTGATGCAAGATGAGGAAAGATTTGCTATCCGGGGTGTTAGAAAATTTATCATCTGCTTTCTCCAATAGGTTCATGGCTGTGAGGGCATTGAGAAGCCTTGTTACTCCCATTTTGTCCCCGTTCAGTTTTTGTGCGATATCTTCGCTTGTAAGCTGTTGATCACCTATTGCCGAAAACACATCGAGTTTGACGGCAGCATGAAGAGTACAGGTCGGCCAGTACTGTCCAGATAATTTAAGTAGTTGACCTTGATTCCATTCGTGTTTGTTCATGTCAGTTTCTTTTTTTTGTTTTCAGTCAGTGTAAGCTTCAAAAAAAGCATTATATTTTGCAAATCACCTTTCTGGAAAGATACAAGATGCTAAGGCGCATTACCCGCAACAAACAAGTGACCATTCCAAAAGATTTCGGAGACTGGCGGCCTCCTGGGCCGCTAGCGGGGAAAATTCCGCTTTCTTTCCTTTTACAGGCAAGGCAACTTGCGATGCGTTCTTAATCATTCATTCCCAGTCGACGCCGCATTTCCTCGCTGGATATTCCGCCCTCTGCTTCTTGACGTGCGCGTGACCGTTCAATGAGTGCAAGGAACTCTGGATTTGTACTCAATGACACCGTCTCCAAGTCAGCATTATCAAGCGCTACCAGCGCAGCCACCGGCTTTCCATTAACTGTAATAATCACAGGTTCCTCAGCCACCTGATCCGCATATGTGGCCAAACTGGATCTCGCCTCTGACATCTCTATGATCTTCATAAGTCTATCACCTTCCTTCCAAGCTTTTATCATGGGAAACAGGGCATTACAACTTGAAATTCCCCGTCTTTGCCTTTGGAGACGTTACTTAGCTTCAGCGAGCATTATGAGGTTTCAAGGTAACCCTGCGTATAGTCAATAACGGTTACACTGCATATCCTTCAGGAACAGGTGGACCTGCATCAGGGGCGACTTAGGTTTAGAGGCCCAATTTTGGGGTCAAAAATGACCTTCTAAGGTGAAAACAGGCTCTTTCTTGAGGCCTTCTTTCGGAATATCAATGCCTTAGCGAGGTCCGACCTCAAACAGGCGATTGAGAGCAACAAAAGCATGCGCAATTGACTCGACTGGGTCCCTGTATCCTACTTGAAATTGTAGTGCTTCTTGACGGGTTGCTTTATATCCCAGATACAGGATAATCCTTTTGGAAATGTGACAAAATCACCTTCTCCAAATTCCACTCTTTTCCCATCCTCGGTTTCAACAACCACTTCGCCCTCAAGCAAGTAACACTCCTCGGTACTGTCATAGTGCCAATCAAATCGTGAAACCTCTTTTTCCCAGATCGGCCAAGAGGAAACTCTCTTGCTTTCAAGATGTTCCTTAGTTGGTTTTGCGATTTCGATTTTCATTTCCAGCTCCTTTCCTTTTGCTCTGATGCTGGACTAAAGTATCAGAGGCCCCAGACTATTTCAATCAACAATTACTGAGCACGAGAATCTATAGCCGTGGAGGGTTAACATACGTTTGGGTGTATAGATAGGGAAAAGATATCGAAAAGTTTTTGGGGGTGGCTGGTATATAGAGTTATCTGTGTTCGCGTGAACAAGGAATGGATTCAAACAGGCACAACATGTAGTATACGTGGGCTCACAGCGCATGTTTTCCCGCCAAAACTATGATGGACTATTCCTTCCCCAGAACCTTTCTTATCGCCTGAGAGAACTCCTTTATATTGAAAGGCTTCTGAATAAAACCATCACAACCACGTTCCAATATCTCAGTGGCTTCACCATCAATGCTGAAACCACTTGAAAGCAAGATTTTTATATCCGGGTTGATCCCCTTGATGCGGTCATAGGCTTCTCCACCGCCCATGCCCGGCATAACCATGTCCAAAACGACTATCTCTATCTCATCCCGATTTTTCTTATAAACCTCGATGGCCTCGTTTCCGTCTCTGGCTATGAGCACCCGGTAGCCAATGGCTTCCAACAAATCCTGGCCCACTTCCAGGATGACCTGTTCATCGTCTACCAGGAGGACCGTTCCGGTCCCTTCAATGACTTCTCCAGCAGTTTTAACGGCCTTGTGAACCTCTTTTTCTGATGCAGGCAAATAAATACTGAAGGTGGTGCCTTGCCCCTTCTTGGATTCGACGTCGATATATCCACCATGGCCCTTAACAATACCATAGACGGAGGCTAACCCAAGTCCAGTGCCGCGGCCCATATCCTTGGTGGTAAAGAATGGGTCAAATATGCGCTCCATGGTCTCTTTATCCATACCCATGCCCGTGTCGGTTACCGTTAACACGACATAGTCTCCACGCTTTGGCTTATAGAGCTTACCTGTCATGTCCTTATGGGTGACATTCATCGTCTGCAAGAAAAGATCTCCACGGCCAGGCATGGCATCTGCAGCATTTACAAGCAGATTCAAAACTACCTGCTCTATCTGCCCGGAGTCTGCCTCTATTGGAAATGGGTCATCGGCAAGCTCTCGGCGAATCGTAATCTGCTTCCTGGTTCTGCTAAAAGTCTCACAGATCTCTTCCACTAATTGGTTCAGGTCAACGGGCTTGACTACATATTTTCCTTTCCTGGCATATCCAAGCAGATGTGAGGTTAGCCTGGCTCCGCTTTCAACCTGCTTTTCAACGTTCTTTAACCTTTCATAATACTGGTGCGTGGAATCCATGTGCAGAAGCATCAAAGAGACATTTCCCTGAATACCCATAAGCAGGTTGTTAAAGTCATGGGCGATGCCACCAGCAAGCGTGCCAATCGCCTCCAACCTCTGAGCTTGCTGGAATTGGGCTTCGAGACGCTTCGACTCGGTAATGTCCTTCAGGGTATGGGTATAACCTGTCAGTTTTCCTTCACTATCCACTATAGGCGAAGTAGAGCATATGAAGGTCCCGCCTAATCCGGGTTCAGTTATCTCTAAGGTGTGCGCGTCTATCGTCTTCATAGTGAGCACCAACGGGCATTTTCTTATTGGATGACTTTGCCCGTGGATCGCCTCGTAACATTTTTTGCCAACCAAACTTTCTTTGGTAGCATTCAAGGCTTTGGCTGTGGTCCTGTTTACACGAATAATTCGGTGGTCATTGTCTAGCAGCATGACCATATCCGATATAGCATCAAATGTGTTTTCCCAATCCTCCTTGGCTTGAACAAGCGCCTCCTCTGCTCGCTTGCGCTCGGCGATCTTTTCTTGCAATTCCTCGTTGGCCTTTGCCAGATCTGCTGTTCGTTCCTTTACACGATTGTCCAACTCGTCGTGGGCACTTTCCAGCGCTTCCTGTGCCCGTTTCCGCTTAGCGATCTCTTGATTGAGATTTTCTATAGATGTGGTCGTCTTCTGCAAGCTAGCAGTCATCGAGTTAAAGGCAGAAGCAAGATATCCTATTTCGTCTTTCCTCTTAATGTCTATCTGTGTTTTGAAATTGCCCCCGGCAACTCCTTTGGCGGCGTCTCTTAGTTTTGAAATGGGTTTTGCTAATTGGTGAGACAAGGCAAAAGCAAGAAGTATCCCCATAATGAGGCTGCCGATTGTTGTAATAGCTATTTGTTTTGTGGCTTTTGCCGTCGAGAGTTGTATGCTTTCAAGAGAATAACCAATTTGAGCTATGCCAATCACATTCCCCTTCAGAGTTACAGGAACAGTGATCTCGTACGCATCTTTTCCTTCACCAACTGTGACAGTCGTGACGAAGGCTCTGCCTTCGTTAATTGCCCGTGACACAGGATTCGTGACAAGGTTGCCGATTTTTTGTAGCTCACTATGAGCTCTTATCTTGCCATTCTTGTCTGCGAGCAAGGCATACGCTACATATCGCTGCTTCGATATAGTCTGAATGAAGTCCATAGCATTAACAAATCTATCTGTGAGAAAGGCGTCGTTAGATCCATCAGCAAAAGCCTTTGCGATTGTGAGTCCTTGTTTCTTCAGTTCACGTCTCAAAGTGTTAGTCTCACGCTGAACAGATTGAATAGCTACAGTTCCAGAAACAACAACTAGTACCAGTGAAAATGTGAAAGCTAATTTTGTCCTAAGTTTCATGTCTTGTCCTAATCTATGAATCTCAACGTCTTAGTGTGGCAATGCATATTTCTTGACCAACTTTTCTACTATGTCTATCTCACCCGAATACTTGGTAAATCCCTTCCATTTACAAATGCTCAAAACCTCGTGAGTTTTGGGATTCTTCATATCTAGCTCAAGCAATGCGTCTTTTACATTGTTCACAACGATTTCATCGCTCTTTTTGGAAGCCGAAACAATCCAATACGGCGGCCAATCTCCTGTTTGAGCGATAACTCTTAAGTCCGTTTCAAAATTGAACCTTTTGTTTGGTTGTGCCATATAGAGTCCGCAAACAAGTCCAGCGTCATGCTCCCCGAGGAATACAGACATCGCATTGTGCGGACACGTTCCGCCGAACTCGTAGGTTAGGTCCTTTTCCACATCTATTTGTGATTTTTTCAAGAGAATATAAGCTGCGAGATACTTTGCAGCATTAGCCTTGGGGCCAAACAAGAGAGTCCTGCCCTTTAAGTCGCTCAGCCTCTTGATTTCACTGTCAGCTCTGACAACAAAAAAACCAGGGTCAAACAATTCCCCCTTTGGCGATATTACACAAGCCACAGGTACAAGTTTGGCTTGTTGATCAATCAAATAAGTGGAAAAGGCATCTTGAATAACAAAATCCACATTCCTTTGCTTTTGCAAATCAGAAAAATCTTCATAACTCTCCGTAACTGCAAGCTCTATATGCAATTTCGTTGCTTCGTTCAGATAGTCCACAATAGACTGATATCTTTCCAGAGCAATAACCGGCTTCGTAGTGGGCTGAACAGCTAGCCGGAACACCCTCGATTGCGTTGGAGCAGATGCCTTCTCCTTTTCCGCCTTGGCTTTTGCTGGATACACACCGATCGCCAATATTCCTGTCAATAAGACCACGAACAAACTTGTTGTTTTTGCATTCATCAGTTTCTGCCCTTCTTAGTGACCATGCGGGAAATAAGGCACAGTCGTTTCGTTATGGAAACACCACATCAAAATAATGTCATGCAGAAATCATGCCGAAATGTTCCTTGCGGGTATATCTCCATCTTCGTTCTTGTTGAGTTGCTGGTCGGAATCTGTCATAGGGAATCACTCCTCAAATAAAGGTCAAACAATAGCAAGGACAGCACATTCCACCCCTATGGCAATAGGATCACTACTAACGATGTGTACGGGGCCGGGAAGCCTTGGGCAATGTAAAATAGAAAGTTGCTCCCTTCGCCTTTTCAGAATCTACCCAGACCTCTCCACCGTGGCTCTTGACAATTCTGTCAACGATTGCCAGCCCTATACCTGTTCCCTCCTTATCTTCTATCTCTCTTACCCGCTGAAACATATCAAATATTCTTTGTTGGTATTTTGGATCAATCCCAATCCCATTATCCTTCACATAAAACTGATGGAAGTCTCCCCTGTCTTCGCATCCGATCTCGATCTTTGGATTCTCACTATCTCCCATGAACTTTATGGCGTTTACAAGCAGGTTCTCAAAAACCTGACTCATCCTTTCTCGATCACACGAGATGGTCGGAAGGATATCGACTACATCGAGCTTTATCTCTTTCTCCTTCTGTCCGAGTTGGAGGCGTGAGACTACATCTTTTACTATCCCAGAGGAGGAAACATCTTTGAAAGTAGAGACTACCTGGCCGATGCTTGCCAGCGACAGGAGGTCAGAGACAAAGAGTTCCATTCGCCGCGCACTGCTCTGTATTTGTTCGAGGTAGCTCCTAGCCTTTTCATCCAGTTTTTCTTGATACTTCTTCAATAAGCGAGAAGAAAATCCCTGTACGGAGATAATGGGAGTTTTCAGGTCATGGGAGACTATATGGACAAAGTTCTTAAGCTCCTCGTTTATCTTCCGCAGTTCTTCCTCTGCCCGTTTCTTTTCGGTGATATCCACGATGTTACCCAGTATAACAGGCCTTCCCTTATACTCAATTCGGGCGTTTCTCCTGGTGATCCATATGGTTTCACCATCTCTTGTTAGGCCCCTGGCCTCGTATTCCAATGATGCGTCTTCTCCCGTTAGCCTCTTTGCCCTTATTTCACTAGTCAAGCCCCTGTCTTCAGGATGGACCAGCCTCCAGGTCTCAATACCTATCAACTCCTCTCTTGGATACCTGTAAATCTCGGCGAATCTGTCGTTGGCAAATACGATCTTCTCGTCCTGGTCGATATATATGCCCGTCAGGGAGTTTTCAACCAGTGTACTGTATTTCTTTTCACTCTCCCGCAGGGCCTCCTCCGCCCGCTTCAGTTCACTTATGTCAACCATGGTTGTTCGGATACCTATGGTATCTCCGTCGCTGTCGTGTTCCAGTACGTCATCAATAAAAACGTACATCTTTGAGCCATCTTTCTTGACATATATTCTGTCATCTTGCTTTGCAAGGCGCTTGCCTGCAAGCTTTAGCCGAAACCTCTCTTCTGCTTCTTTGCGTTGTTCTGGCAGAACAAACTTGAAGATTGATTCACCCACCATCTCGTCTCTTGTATATCCAAGCATAGCTGTTTCGGTTTGGTTTACCTGTTTGATAATCCCCTCGGTATCTACCATATGATAAGCAACCGGGGCGTCATCCCATAGCTGCTTGTACCGCCTCTGGCTCTCCCTTAATGCCTCCTCTGCCCGTTTGTGCTCGGTAATATCCCGCAATATGCTCTGAATGAAGTTTTTCCCACGAATGGAAATGACCCTGCTGCTTACCTGGATATCCCGTATCTCGCCACTCTTTGTCCTGTGTTTCGTCTCAAATGAATCGGACCCCTCCTTGATGATTTTCTTGATGTGCTTGGCAACTTCCTCGGTATCCTCAATAATCTCAAAGTCCGGTATTTTGAGCTTTTCGAATTCCTCGTGGGTAAAACCGAGGTTTTCATGCGCCCTTTTGTTGAATTCCACCAACTCCCCGGTCTCTCCATCAATAAGCACAATGGAGTCGGCCGCCAGTTCAAAGATAGTGTGGTATCGCTCTTCCGATTCCAGCAGCGCCTGCTCCGCCAGCTTGCGCAGGACAGCTTCTTCCTCCAGCTCCTTGATCCTTTGTTCCAATTCTTCATAAGTTGTTTTCCCAGCCATTAGAACATCCTCCAGTTGCTCATAAAACGAGAAACCCCTTGGGGAACACGGATACGAAAACGCTGGTGAAATTCATAAGAGATTTGTGACGCCAAATTCGATATATTGTGGTAGGCTCAAGCGTCTCAAGACTGAAGAATGCCAGAATGGCAATTCACCAATCAGACGAATTTATTGGCGATTTGTAACTGAAATCGTAAGATTTGTCAAGGTGTTGGGGTCAGTTGTCAGTGTCCAATGGAGCTGTGACGTTAAGAATCGCTGACCTACTCAGTCGAATGGGAGTGTCTCCACTACACCTCCAACCTGCTGCCCCAGCCAACTCCAGAGTCTCCTGGAAGCTCTCTGATGAAACATGCATCTTTGGCTCCACCACCAGAAAGTTGCCGTTGGCGTGGATCAGCGACCTGAGTTGCCGAAAGAGTCCCATTCGGTCAGGGACTTCATGGACCATCCAGAAGGCAAGGATGAAATCAACTTTGGTTGTTACTCCAAGATCCTCGGGAGTACAGCGGTGAGTTTGGATGCGATCTCCAATACCAGCTCGAGCGGCGCGTTTCCTGAGAACATCCAGCATCTCCTGCTCGACATCTACAGAGATAACGAGGCCATCATTGCCAACTAGACGTGCCATGCCGATGGAAAAGAACCCCATGCCACAGCCAATATCGAGCACAGTCATCCCCGGAACAAGATATGGCCCGAGTATCTTCTTTGGGTCATGGAGCAGACGCCTAAGGGGATTGTCGAACAAGTAGGCGTGCCGCCAGGGACAGACATGATTTCCCAAACCAAGGCTCCCGTGATTACAATGTCGTCTGCCGAAGTTTCTTCCAGAAACCTATAACTACTTTATCCTAATGGGTAGCTGAAATCGCAGGTTTTGTCAAACTCTTGGACCAAATCTGGATCAACCGATAAGCCAGGTGGGTGTTTTCAGGACCGGGACCGAAAAATTCAGGCGGGAATTGGGACGTCTTACCCCCAGGATTCGACACTTTCCCCAAGCCAGAGTCAAGATTTGATCAGGAAACCAAAAAAACTTTCAGCTTTTCAATAGGTTGACATGATAGCAGTTACCGAAATGGCCGCCTTTGATGAAGTTACACAATACTTTTGACCATGAGTGCTGACCGCTTCACACGGACAAAACTACAGGGTGGTCTGGTTCTTGCATGTTCTTGCAATTGTTGCAGTCTGAAATTCCTTCAAAAGGCGGTCTGAAACTATGGATTCATTAGTGTGCTCCCTCTGCAAAGAGGTAATGAGTCGGGATAACGCAAAGGAGTTCGGCATAGAAGTCCCACAAATCGGTAAAACGCTGACCTTTAAAGCATGTGTGGCTTGCCAGGAAAGAGCCAAGACCAACACTCTTCATATATGTCTCAGCTGCAGGTCCATCAGCTGGTATCCCTCAGGCGTTTTCTGCTCAAACGGCCTCAAGTACAGTGTCAAGTCTCACTGCAACAGTTGCATGACTAAAGCTATTACCGAGATTTTTGCCGAAAGCAGCGCCCAACTGTGAGAGTCATTGCCATTCCTATCCTCATAATTCTGGAGTAGGTTGGAAGGCTAATATCAACGGAAAGATCTGAGAATTAAGGGTTGAACCGTGAGGTTCTGTGTTGGGTATGGCATACCGTTTGAAGTCAAGAGTCACGATCTCATTTTGATATCGCAAATATTTAGGCTTTTCAATTGGTTACAGGCGACTATAAGGGACGTTCTCAACATTTAAAGTTATCAGTCAGCCTATAGTTATTTTGCCGAGCAATTTGCTCGCCACGGATCATAGATTGACTGACTGCGGTACAGGATATGCCCAATTTTTTGGCTAAAGTTCAAATGTTGAGATGTCCCTAATACCCCCAGAATGGAAAAGGGAATGATATCATTGTCTTCCTTCAATTGGAGGCGACTATCTAACGGGGCAAACCGTGAAGGTCTGTCTTTCTTAGCGTCGTTTATGAAGGGGCCTTGAAGCTCAAAAAAGAATGAAATCGAGGGAGCGACAAGAAAAATCCTTGAAATCATGGGCGGAATGATGTAGAGGAGGGTTTCATCATGGCATTTGTAGCCGCAGACATTCAAGTCATCATTGTGGGACATTTTCATTAAAAGGAGGATGAGAGCATGGGAAAAACGGTCAAGGAGATTATGAATCCTATTGAAGAGTACGATACAATTAATGTTGACGCCCCTCTGTCTGATGCTTTGGCCATATTGAAAAAAAATCATGAAAAGCTTAACGCTGGTGACCCTGGTCGTTTTCACAAGACGCTTCTGGTTACAGATGCATCCAAGAAAATCGTAGGCAAGTTCTCCATCTATGACCTCACGAGGGGGCTCGTCCCCGAATCTGCAAAAGCCCCTGAGCTTTCAAGATCCTTTTACGCTATGCTCTCTTCGCGGGCACTGGAAGTAGCAGACGAAGTAGGTGAATTTCAGGAACACTTTAGGTGGCTTCATAACACCTTTTCGGACTTGGTCAAGCAACAGGCCCAAAAGAAAGTAAGAGATATCATGTCCCCCATTCACGCGGTAGTAAAGGAAGACGATGAAATGAACCAAGCCATCTACACCTTGTTTAAAGAAAACGTTCGACAGCAGTTGGTCACCCGGGAAGGCAAGATCGTTGGCGTGGTAAACCTCATGTGCGTATTCAGGGAACTCCTTGAAACCATCGGCCAGTAGAGCGGTGTGACATAACAAGACTGATCTTCGCACAATTAGACTCGTAAGATTTGCAATCTTTTGTATTTAAGGCAGGGCCAGGAATGACGACCCTGCCTTAAATACATGATAATTGATGCCGATTATTTCTTTGTAAAGATCCGACCCCAGAGGGGCCGGCTTTGGTATAACCCCTGGAAGGGGATGAAATTACTATCCACCCTCGGTGATTCTGTGGGTGAGCTGTTCGAACAACCTTGGGAAGAACATGGGGTCAGGTCTCAACATTCAACAAGCCCGGTTTTCCTTGCAATCTCAGCCATAGCTTTCTTAAGTTTTTTATCCTCAAGAACCTTCTGTTTGAATCTCAGGCTGCACTGGC
>JAQYWL010000241.1 GCA_030145035.1 Desulfobacteria bacterium
ACCGCAGGTGCCCTCGTTAGGTCCGCCTGCCATGAATAAGTCGGCGCGGTAGGGAGTGGTGGAGTATTGGAGTACTGGAGTAGTGTGTGGTAAAAGCGGACACAGGGTGCATATTTTGGCGCAGGCTTCACTCCGTGTCAAGCCATCAGGCCGAAGCTTTGCGCTAAAATTATTTTTCTTTTCCCTCTAAACCCATCACTCCAATACTCCAATTGGGGCGAAGCCCCTAAGTTCATCTAAAATTCAACCAATAGTATAATGGCGGCATAAAATCAAGCTTGAAGGGAGGGGACCCTGCCTACTTTCCAGCTAAGCAATTCCATGTTATATGGAATCTATGAAGTTTGGCAAGAAAAGGCTTTTCGATGTCCTTGGGTTTGGGGTCGTATTGGTTTGGCTTGTCATGATGGGGGTGTTAGTTAAAAGGTCTTATTTTGAGCCGGCACCTGTGACCCTTTCAGCGTATCAGGAGAGTTCCTCTGTTGAGGAGAGCGAAACATGGATGGCCATCTATCATAATGACAACAAGACTGGATTTACCCGGTCGCGTATTACAAAGGAGCCGGACGGTTATATGGTTTTGGAAAGTGCGGTGATGAATCTGCGTGCGATCGGGGATGTCCACAGGGTCTCCACTGAAATCATAGGGCACCTCAACCAGGATGCATCCTTACGATCCTTTGTGTTTCGGCTTGGTTCAGGTATGGTCAGTTTTGAGGCCAGGGGCAGGGTTGAGGGCCAATACCTGATTCTGAATACAGGGCTTGGTGGTGAGACAAGAGAATCTAAGATTGTGTTACAGGAGAAGGCTTTCTTGTCGATCGGTCTGTGGCCCCATCTTTTGGAAAAAGGACTCATTGTTGGTGCGCGCTATCGGTTCAGTCTTTTTGATCCATCCATCATGGCCCAAAGGCCCGTGGAGGTAAGTGTGGTGGGTCGGGAGACGGTTGTTTTAGACGGCAGGAAGTGGGAAGCCTTTAAGGTCAAGACCACATTCGCGGGCCTGGAGATCCTTACCTGGATTGGACCCAACGGGGAGCGCTTAAAAGAAGAAGGCCTGATGGGGCTTCGGCTGGTCAAGACCACGGAGGATAAGGCCCGTATGGGGATTAGATCTGATCCGGAGATCGACATAGTAGAAGCAACCTCGATTCCCTCTAATAAGGTCCTAACAGAACCCTCAAATCTGGTCTACCTGAAGATTCGGCTCGACGGGATTGACCTCGGAGGACTTGACCTGAATACAGGGCGTCAGCGCCTTGAGGGCTCTGTATTGGAGATTGCCCTTGAGTCAAATGAGCCCAAGCGCGTGCACAAAAAGGTTCAACTTGAACCCTACCTGAAGGCTGGCCTCCTCATTCAGAGCGACCATCCAAGGATCAAGGCCCTAACTCATAAGATTGTGGGTGGGGCCAAGCAGGAAGAGCCCAGGGCCCGGCGAATCTTAAACTGGGTTTACGAATCTCTCGACAAGCGTGCCACTGTTTCCGTTCCCAATGCCCTGGATACACTCAAGGCCGGGGCTGGGGACTGCAATGAGCATGCGGTGCTTTTTGCTGCCCTTGTCCGGGCTGCCGGGATTCCTGCCAAGCTCTGTATCGGTCTGGTTTACACACGTGGCCGGTTCTACTATCATGCCTGGAATGAGGTCTTTCTGGGTAAGTGGACAACGGCGGACGCCTTAATGGGACAAATGCCGGTCGATGTAACCCACATCAAGTTCGTTGAAGGGGGTCTGGATCGCCAGGCTGAGATGGTGCGGGTCATCGGGCGTATCAAGCTGACGGTGCTTGAGGCGCGATAGTTGTGAATCGTATCCGGATAAATCGGAAATACGAAGCACGAAATCCGAAATCCGAAATCCGAAACAAATCCAAAATACAAATGTTCGAATGTTCAAAACATGGAATCCAAGCTGTTTGACATGATTATGGTTGTGGATTCAGTTTTGGTCATTTGGATTTTGAAAATTGAAAATTTGTTTCGGATTTCGATATTCGGATTTCGAATTTATTTTCTGCCAGAGAAAACACGAATTCCACAACTAAGCGCCTAGTACCCAATAGTCGCTAATGATTAAGCTAATACACCTGACAAAACGGTTTGGCAGGCTCACTGCTGTCAATGACGTGAGTCTGGAGATTCCAGCAGGTGAGATCTTTGGTTTCTTGGGACCAAACGGGGCTGGAAAGACGACGACTATCAAGATGATGGCCGGCATCTTAGGGCCCACGGAGGGTACAGTCCTAATCGACGGTAAGAACCTGGCTGAAGATCCGGTGGGGGCCAAACAGGTGACGGGTTTCATTCCGGACCGCGGCTTCCTTTACGAAAAGCTCTCCGGCATTGAATTTCTTCAGTTTGTTGCATCGCTCTACGAGATGGATGAGCGGTGCTCAGAAGCAAGAATAAGAGAACTCCTAATCCTGTTTGAGATGGACCAGTGGGCCGGGGACCTGATTGAAAGTTATTCCCACGGCATGAAGCAACGGATAGTTATGTCAGCGGCTCTCATACACAAGCCAAGGGTGATTGTGGTCGATGAACCTATGGTGGGCTTGGATCCGAAAGGAGCAAGGCTTGTGAAGACCATCTTCAAGTCCCTTGCCAGCAAGGATGTGAGCATTTTTATGTCCACCCATACTCTTGCCGTTGCTGAAGAGATGTGTGATCGCATAGGGATCATACATGAAGGTCGATTGATTGTCGTCGGAACTGCCTCCGAGCTCAGAGAAAAAGCGGGTGCTGAGGAGCATAACCTTGAGGCTGTGTTCTTGAAACTGACCAGGGGGATTGAAGATTGACTATTGAAGATTGAAAATTGTCAATTGGCGATTGGGGCTCGTTCATAACTTCGGCCATTATGTTGGGTTTCGCCCTTCTGTTTTCGAGGGAAGCAGGCTTGCGATACACTGTAGGTTGGGTTGAGGTACGAAACCCAACATTATTGGTGAACGGGCTCAACCCAACCTACGAAATCTGTTGGTGGCCGAAGTTAGAACC
>JAQYWL010000130.1 GCA_030145035.1 Desulfobacteria bacterium
ATATTTAGCTGCAGACATGGGCATTCAGGGGGAGGGAGAAATAGCCTTCCCGTCCCTTTTGGCACGCATGGAAAAGGGAGCCGATATTCAGGGCATACCTGGCCTTTATCTCCCAGACCAAGGAGTTCAGGATAAGAGAAGGTTTGCAAAAAAACTCGATTCGTTACCTCTCCCTGATGCTAACTTATGGTCGCCTTCCGCTGCCAGGAATCCGGAGCTGTGGCTGCCTGTTCAAAGCAGGCGGGGATGTCCAATGAATTGCAGTTATTGCTCTACAGCGGCTATTGAAGGTCGCATTATCCGCAAACGCTCCCCTGTATTGGTCGTCGCTTCGATCGCAGGCCACGTTGAAGCCGGATTTGAGCGTTTTTATTTTACAGATAACACCTTCAATATCCCTTTGTCCTACGCCAAAGAAATTTGCCGCGAGCTGATTGCCAGGAAATTGGGAATATACTGGAGATGTATCTTTTACCCAGGAAAGACCGACAAAGCTTTGGTCAAGGAGATGGCCAGAGCTGGTTGTAGAGAGGTGGCTCTGGGATTTGAAAGTGGTTCTAAGCAAATACTACTAGGTATGAATAAAAGGTTTAACCCCGAAGATGTCCGCCGAACTTCTGATATGCTGGCACTCCACGGCATCCGCCGAATGGGTTTTTTGCTATTGGGCTGGCCAGGTGAGACCAAAGAGTCAGTAGAAGAAAGCCTCGCCTTTGCCGACTCGTTGCAACTCGAGGCTGTTAAAATCACTATAGGAATTCGTATTTACCCCGAGACCGCCTTGGCCAAGACCGCTCTTCGTGAAGGTGTGATCACACCGGATGACGATCTTCTTTTCCCCAAATTTTACGTTGTAAAGGGACTTGAGGATTGGCTGCGTGAAACCGTGAAGAATTACATGGCCGATCGACCTAATTGGATAAGTTAATCTGAATAATGAACTTCTAAAACAGGAGGATGGGCTTTGAGAATCGTAAGCATCGTTGGAAGGCCACGAGAGGCGAAGGGAAACACGGCGAGCTTACTCAGAATCGTTTTGGACGGGGCTGAAAGTGAATGCACAAAAAACGAGTGGCCATATGAGTATGAATATTGGGAAAAATATCGTTAGCAGCTCTCAAGAGTTGTGCTATGGTGTATCTCTGAACAAATAATTGCCAATCCTTTAACTGCATGCTGTGATAAAAAGATTTGATTAAACGTTACCAAACTGTTGCAAGCTTTGGCGCGCAAGGGAGGAAGGGACATATGGATTCACGGGAAGTAGATGCCGGTTTGAGAAAAACGATGTATGAGGAAATGGTCCTAATACGAAAATTTGAGGAAAAATTGATCGAGCTTTCTCAGGAAAAAGACAAATTGGTCGGCATGCAAATTCTTGCCAACGGTCAAGAAGCCGTGGCTGTGGGCATTGTCAAGGCTCTCAAACCAGATGATGTCATTGTAAGTAATCACAGAAGTCATGGACACCTGCTGGCAAAGGGGGCAAATCCGAAATATCTTATGGCCGAAATTATGGGTAAGGCAACCGGTGTGAACAAGGGCAAGTCTGGAACCTTGCACATGGCTGTTCCCGAGGTGAATGCCTTGATGACAACGACGATCGTAGGGGGCGGTCCGCCATTAGCTGTTGGTGCAGCTTTTGCCCAACAGTACCGTGGCGAGTCAAATATTACGGTGGTTTTCTTTGGGGACGGGGCTGCGGCAGAAGGCAGTGTTCATGAGGCCATGAACCTATCCAACCTTTGGAAGCTCCCTGTTCTCTTCGTTTGCGAAAACAACTGCTGGGCAGGTGCACAGAGCCTCTCTGAACATTGCGCAGTAGGAGACATTGCAGCGCGTGCCGTGGGATACGGGATGCCGGGTGAGCTGGTTGACGGCAATGACGTGGCAAAAGTTTACACCCTTGCCAAGAAGATGGTGATGGGCTGTCGTAATGGGCAGGGGCCGGCCCTCATCGAAGCCAAAACTTACAGAATGCGGGGCCACGGAGAGCATGACCACCAGCACTATGTAGATAAGAAAGAACTGGAAGAGTGGTCCCGATTGTGTCCCATTAAGCGTTTAAGAAACAATATGCTGTCAGAAGGTCTGGTCTCAGAAGCACAACTTCAGACCATTGGTAGGCAGGTAGAGGCAAGAGTTGACGAGGCGGCAAAATTTGGGACCGAAAGTCCCTACCCGTTGCCTGAGGAGGCTTTAGAGGATGTTTGGGTTGAAGATTTTACCATGCAACAGGTTGCGCAGTAAGGGAGGTCGATGATGGCAGTCTTATCATTTGGACAGGCACTGAGAGATGCGCTCGATGTTGCTATGAGCGAAGATGAGCGGGTTTTTATTGCCGGTGAGGGTGTTGGCGTATCCATCCATTATGATCCCAACTTGCCGACACATGGTCTCCTTGAAAAATATGGCCCAAAAAGGGTGAAGGACACGCCTGTGAGCGAGGCTGCCATCGCCGGTCTGGCAGTCGGCGCCTCAACGCTGGGTCTGCGACCTGTAGTTGAAATAATGTTTTTTCCGTTTATCACATTGGCCACAGATATGCTGGTGAATCATGCAGGCAAATTGCGATATTTGAGCGGTGGAAAATCTTCCTTTCCGCTTACGGTGAGAGTCAAGGCGGGTGTAAATTTTGCTGCGGGTTGCCAGCATTCGCACAATCTGGAGGCATGGCTTGCCCACAGTCCGGGACTGAAAGTCGTTTTTCCATCTACACCTGCAGAAGCAAAAGGCCTGCTGTTGAGCGCAATATTTGACCCGAATCCGGTGGTTGTGGTCGAAGAAATGCTCCTTTACTGGATGCAGGGGGAAGTTCCGGACGGGGACTATCGAATACCCATAGGGAAAGCCAGGGTAGTAATCCCGGGCAAAGATTGCACAATAGTAAGCTACGGCGGAGCTGTATATACGGCACTCGAAGCGGCCAAAACCTTATCAGGTGAAGGGATTTCTCTGGAAGTGGTAGACCTGAGAAGTCTGGTTCCCCTTGATAGGCGCTGCTTACTGGATTCGGTTAGTAGAACCGGCAGGCTCGTTGTCCTGCATGATGCTACCAAATTCGGAGGGTTCGGAGCCGAGATATCGGCCATCGTTGCTGAGGAGGCCTTTGATATGCTCAAGGCGCCGGTCAAACGGGTTGCGGCCCCTGATATTCCCGTACCTGTATCACCACCTCAGGAAATATTTTATAAACCAAGTTCAGAAATGATCATAGAGGCTGTGCGGTCAACTGTAGGAAAAGCATAAGCCTCATGGTTTTTGATGAATGGATCCGTCTTTGACCATAATCGTATTACTTTGTTTCAAAATGCTGAAACTGTGGTTGGCTATTGTCTGAAGCGCTGCTAACTCTTTCACATGCTCTGGTGTGTGTCTTTACGAGGCAGAGTTAGTTAATGGCCTCAAAATGGCAAGTAAAATGTCTAAGAAAGATAGTGGTGAGAGTTTATTATCTGGATAGTTAATGACGCTAAAAATCCGTCGGTGATAGATCCCTGCTACATCTATGCTGTAGGGTCGTCAAAAAACTGCTGTGATTTCATTAGGATATCTGTGCTCTCAACTGCGTGTTAGCCATACTAGGCACGCGCCTTGGAGGGGGTTGATGTTACGTCTGCACGCGGACCCGCTCAATTTCACGGTGCGCCTTCAAATGATTTAGCATAGTCAACAACCGCCCCACCTCTATCCTTTCTCGTCAAATAGGCCAACAGGTCAGTGATGAGTCTTTGCATCCTGTTTGCTCCGTCCACGGCAGAGGCTATGAATTCTTTGGCATCCGAATCTAGCCTGTCCTTGTACCGGGCCTCCACAAATCGCAAATAGGTCGTCACCATATCTAGCGGCTCTCGCAAATCGCGTGACACTACATAAGCGAAGTGCTTCACTTCCTGATTGGCTCTCTCCAGTTCCGCGACATGGCGTTGTAGCTTGGCCTCAGCTTGCTTGTGCTCAAGTGCCTTTTCTTCCAACTCCTTGACCCGTTGTTCCAATGCTTCACGGGTTAGTTTTTTGGCCATGGAAACATCCTCCGCTTACCACAAAAACGAAAAACGTGGGCATATCGAGATCTCTACGGCCCGGGAAAGATGATGTATTCTGCACAGTCAGGACCACGGGATTGCCGTGTCGCTTTCCAACGCTAATTGCCGGGGGCTCGTCCGGAGATAGGTGAACATAGAGACGTGTTCCGCGCCGAAGACCTTCCTTTCTTATGGAGGCCACAAAACGCGTCGCTGTGCCGTGAAACAGGATCTCCGGAGGCATGACAGGTTCCAGCCCCAGGTCAACTGCAACTGAAATGTGGCTGGTGACGGTCAGACATTTTCATAGAAACCTTTCCAAGGGCTTCCTCAAAGGCTCGCAGTGCTCTTTCACTCCGCAGCACAAAGCGGACCAGCTCAATCTCGGGGTGTTCACGCAAAAACTTGGCCACCGTGCGCAGAGCCACCGGAGCTGCCTCTTTCAAGGGATACCCATAGACTCCTGTGCTAATGGATGGAAAGGCGACCGAACGGATACCTTTGGCTCGGGCAACCTCCATGCTCCTTTTATAGGCGCTTTCAAGCAACCGCTCTGTCCGCGGATTTGAACCTCGATAGACAGGCCCCACCGTATGAATAACGTACCTGGCCTTAAGCCTGTAGCCTTGGGTGATTACCGCATCCCCTGTTTCACAGCCACCAAGTGTTCTACATTCGGCTAGCAGCTCCGGGCCTGCTGCCCTGTGGATTGCCCCATCCACGCCCCCTCCGCCGAGAAGGCTGCGGTTGGCCGCATTGACAATAGCCTCGGTA
>JAQYWL010000428.1 GCA_030145035.1 Desulfobacteria bacterium
GGTTTTGCCGGCCATATCCTTCGCCCATTGAGCGCCAAGCTCCTTCCCCTTACCATCCCCGAAGAACGCGGCCTGGTGGATCGTGAGCGTCTGTTGGACATTTCGGGTCGCTCCAGAAAACCGCAAATGAAGCTGGCCGAGGCGTTTGGCATCACTGATTATCCTGCCCCGGCCGGGGGGTGCCTTCTGACGGATCACGGCTTTTCCAGACGATTGAAAGACTTGTTTGAACACCAGGATGACTATCAGGAGCGAGACTTTGAGCTTCTAAAGTACGGCCGGCATTTTCGCCTCCACGACAATCACAAGGTTGTTGTGGGTCGCACCAGGGAAGATAATAGACAAATCTCAAGGCTTATAGATCCCCGTAAAGACATCCAACTGCGCATGATGGACATGCCTGGTCCCACTGTCCTGATCCCTTCCGGTGCCTCTGAGGAGACCGTACATGAGGCGGCGACACTTTGCGCAGCCTATAGCAAGACTCAAGCCGGCCAGTCTGTCCGTGTGTCTGTGAAAGGCCCCGGCGGGTCGTGGGTCCTCACCGTACAGGGCGGCTGTCATGAAAAATACCATCCTTATCTCATCTGAATGGAAGAAGCCGTCAAGAATGGGCCGTGCTTTTGCTTACACCACTTGTCAGATCCTATGAGTTTCCTTTGTGCTTCAGCACGTTGATCGCCTTCCATGCCAGCAACGGATGTCTCCGTATCCGTTCCATGAGTTCATCTTCCTTGGTCAGCAAGGAAGGCTCGATCTCACCCTTCTCCAGGAGACGGTCCAAAAAGTCCAGCTCGGCTTCGTTAAGCGGCAGGACCACATTCATAGCCTGGCGACACTCCTCCAGCAGGCGAGCAGCCCACGTGCTGGTTGGTCCGACACTTTCCAGAAAGTCCCTACGAAGCAATGGGACCAAGACGTGACCAAGCTCGGACACGTCAAGGTTCACGTCGTCGACTGAGACCGTGCGCCAATCTTTGCGGTTCATAGCGCCATAGGCGACAAAAGCCAACCGGAGACGCCGGTTGTCCAGACCCCCATGAGTGAGGAGCAGGTGAACATCGAAGAGATCTCTTGCGGCATGACGAGCCAACAGAGCAGTCAGTTTTCCTGCCGTGAGTTCATGAGGATCGAGCACAGGAATCCGGCTGGCTTTGTAGACGCCGACAGAGTTTGAGTCCTGTGAGACTACCGGCCATAATGGGACACGGAATACGAAATTCAGGTCAAGCTCCAGATTTCCACCTTGGCCAAGGGCGCTCTCATAGCGCAGAGACCATTTCCCGCCAGCGTGTTCGATCGGCATTCGGCGAATACTAAAACCCTCACGCTCGCATACCGCCCGGATAGCTAGTTCTACCTTTGGCCGTTCGGCGAGCATTGTCTCCCGCTCGGCGCTTCCGACGTAGTTGAGATCGATATCAACGGAAAGGCGCGGCAGATCGAACATGAACAGGTTTAGGGCGGTGCCGCCTTTAAGGGCCAGCCGGTCTTTGAGGAAGGGATGACTCCTGAAACCCTCGAGCAGGTTGAGAAGAAGGATGACTTTTTCCAACACTTCCTCACGGAATCCAGTTGCTTCCGCCTCAGAAAGCAGTTTTCCCCTCGATATCCTCATGTAACCTCCGCCCAGGACTGCTGGAGGATTTCCTCTGGAACCACAAGGTTCCATTCCGCAACCAGCTGTCTCGGAGCCTTGCTTATGCGTGCGAGGCAATGGGGTTGTTTTGGCCGGTGTGCTCGCAGGCTTTCGAGATGGGCATCATCCACCATCAGGGCATCCTGGTGTTGCTCCAGGTAGAAGCCGACCTTGGCTATGGTAGTAGCGTTCCCTAAGAGCAGCGCGTACCTGACAACCCGGTCCAAGTCGAAGAACTCAACCGACTCCAGGGACCGCCAGATCTCCTCCCATCCACCCCCGAGTCTGGGCCGGTCGAGCACGTCCACCAGTGTACGTTCGAGACCGGTAACTCTCAGGTCGATCCCTGCCCGTTCGGCAACGGTGAGTCCGAAGGATTCCTGCCCCTTGTCACGCAACGCCTTGGGGGCAGACACTCCGTGAAAGCGATGCGAACGGAATTTCACCGGGCGTGATGCTCTCTTTGTCAGGTACAGGAACTGCTCGTGGACAGAGTACGCTTTCCCGTGGAACTCCAAGGCCGTGTGATAGGCGAGAACCGCATCGTCGGTCATCTTTCCTGCAAGCAGATAAGGATCCACCGGACACGCTTCTGGAGCCACCCCTGGAGGAACTGTGGTATACAGGCCCCGGCGAACACGCAAGACGCGACCTGTTCGCGTGTAGTACGACAAAAGGGACTCCTGCGTCTTGACGCTACGTGGTCCCTCTGCGTGGAGAAACGCGACGAACTCCGCGTGGGTGAAAACCGGTTTACTGGCAAAAAAGTCTCGGAGTTTCATCTGCTACCCGTTGCTTGACACTAATTATCACTACCCTCAAAAATATTAGGTGTATTGCTTTGTTTTGTCAAGAATAAATTGGTCTACCTGTCAGCGCAAGTTGATACTTGTAGCCGATACCCCTAAAAACCCGCAGAGTATCGCTTTGTCTTATCAAGTCGTGTCCCTTCACTTGGACGAGTCCTCGAGGCTTCCATTGAACCGTTCCCATAAGCTCCCTCTTCAAAGGCAACATGGTGAAGGGCGTTAACAGGCGGGACATATTTCGCCACGGATTTGGTGACACCGATATTTTCGGATGACCACACCAACTACCCCCAGAATCCTTGTACGGCAGCTTTCATTCCAAAAAAATCCCCTGACAAGCCGGGGATTCGAGTCGCAGAGGTTTTTATGGGGCAGGTTAAAATCTGAGCGTAAGCCCTGCTGTTAGCACGTGTGTCTTGAACTTCGTGTCGATGTCAACGTCTCCTTTTGAAAAGTTCGGTTCTGCCTGGAAGAACCGGTAGCCGATGCCGAGTGCCACAACCTCTGTCACGTCGCAATCCAGTCCGGCAAGGAGCTGCCAGCCCAAACAATCATCATCTATATCCCCGGCGCTGTAATCTCTGGTCCCGGTTGCCGCCCACATCCAGCCTTGTGGAACCGTGAATTTGATGTTGTCCAGGTCAAACCATGTCCAGCCTAAACCAAAACCGGTATACGGGTGAAATGGCCCGTCAGGGTGACGTACCAGCATGTTAAAAATCAGGGCCTTTCCTGACAGCTCTGCCCTAACGCTTACATCCGGGTTTCCGGCGCCTGAATGGGTGTAGTATGTTTCCTGATCTATGTCGGTTCCTTCAAGCCACAGCCCCTCGATATCTCCTACTTTCCAGCTATCAACTATGCCCCGTTAAATGTACTTTCTTATTTAACCGGGGAGCTATGAGCTATGAGCTAAATTCCTCTATCTTCGACTTTCGTGCCTCATGAACCGGCTCTAAAGAGATTACTTAGAAACTGGAAAACTAAAGAGCGTCGCCAAACTTTCCCCAATTAAAAAATAGCCTTAACAATAGATGTGATAATTTTAGCAATGCCTGGAGAAAGCACTATAAGAACTATGAGTAGAATAATCTTAGGGTTTTCATACCAAACACGAGTCATCCTAGTTACCTCCTTTCTTCAGATGATCACTACACCAATGTCCCCCCTTACCCCTTTTTGTCAAGAATGAAGACCTGATAATCATATAAAGGGCTTACAGTTGAGCTGGGGCCAAAGGGTTGCCAACTATTGTGCTCGGTAGGCCAATAAGGGTTTACTCGTCAAGCGTGACATTTTCCTACGGACCGCTTCGCTAAATGTCACTACAGCCTGACGAGTTGTAAAAGAGCAATCATTGATAACCGGCTCAATAGATTGAGAAATGACACCTCCTTTTCCATCGCATATGTGCTATACGATGGAAAAAGGCTTACAAACCCAAACAACAGGAGGTGTCAGATGGAAGTGTACGCTGGAATTGATTTACATTCAAGCAATAGTTTCATTGGTGTTATCGATGGGCAAGATCGAAGGTTGTACAGAAAGAGATTGCCGAATGACCTGGATACGATTTTGTCAGCGTTGGCCCCGTTCAAGAGGGACCTCGTGGGAGTGGTGGTCGAATCGACATTCAACTGGTATTGGCTGGTAGATGGGTTGCAGGAACACGGATACAAGGTACATTTGGCCAACCCGTCAGCGATAAAGCAATACGAAGGACTAAAACACACCGATGACGACTGGGACTCATTTTGGTTGGCCCATATGCGACGTTTGAACATATTGCCCGAGGGATATATCTATCCGAAGGAGCAACGGCCTGTGAGGGACCTGCTGCGCAGAAGGCTTTTATTTGTCAAGCACAGGACGGCTCATATTTTGAGCTTGCAAAGCATGATAAGCAGAAATCTTGGGACTCGGACGTCAGTCAGAGCTATAAAGAACCTCACGGGAGTAGATGCTGATGACTTGTTTGACTCGCCCACCTTGGTGTTTGCAGCTAAGAACAATGTAGTAGTTATTAGTCATTTGACAAAGATAGTCAAGAGTATAGAAAAGGAAGTAATGTCTCAGGTCAAGCTACGTAAAGAATTCAAGCTACTGTTGACCATTCCAGGTATTGGAGACATATTGGGATTAACAATCATGTTGGAGGTAGGAGACATAAAACGTTTTGCTAAAGTTGGAAACTACTCTTCCTATTGTCGGTGTGTAAAAAGCGAGAGGCTTTCCAATGGCAAGAAAAAGGACGAAAACAACAGAAAGAACGGCAACAAATACCTATCATGGGCATATGTGGAAGCAGCAAATTTTGCCATCAGATTCTGTCCAAAAGCGCAAAGATTCTACCAACGCAAAAAGGCCAAAACTAATGGGATAGTTGCCATCAAGGCGCTGAGCAACAAAATATCCAGGGCATCCTATTACGTTATGCGTGATCAGGTTCCGTATGATGTAAATAAGCTTTTTGGTTAATCAGTTTGGGTGCAGCAGTTAACCGGCATTGGGGTTGGTATAGAATCCACAAGACCTGATTGGTATCTGCTGCACCCACATAACAGACACTGCCTCGGGCGGTAGTCATTTTTTCTTACTGATTCGCCTATGTCGTGAGCCACAAAGGGGTTGGCTAAAAACCATAAGATTTGTAATACATCCAATTGGACACGGCATGGTACCGACGATTTTTTGGGTCCGTATAAGCGGGGCGGACAGGGGCCGTGTTTTAGGCATTGCGCATAAAGCACAAAGGCCTTGATCCTGATGGGTGACTGGTGCGGATCGGCATCTGCGCGTGGACGTAGGCAGGGCTGACATAGAACCAACGAGACAGAAGAGACGGGCGCGGAGCGGGTAGGCAAGAATGACATCGTACTGGTTGCAGGCGTCGGGGTCAATGGAAAAAATGGGGGCATTTTTTCAACGGGAGAGGTGTTTTTTCTCTTGACAAGCCCTTA
>JAQYWL010000522.1 GCA_030145035.1 Desulfobacteria bacterium
CAAATATTCCCCAAATGCACCACGTATTGAGACCTTGGCATAACTTCTTTGAGCGGCCATCATGAGCTTTTTGGGGTACCCATCCGGGCGCAGTGAACGGCCCACGTCAGTGGGCAAATCCTAAACTGTTTGAGGCCCTTGGGCCGAGTATGAGCGCAGGCTTCACTCCGCTTCGCTCCGTGTTAGGATTTAGTGAGCAAGCCCGTAGATGGGTCAAAAAGTTCATACAAATGAGGAGATTTAATAAGTGCCGAGGCAAGTTGTGCAGGGAGCAGCAGAGGGTTATAGGGGCCAGGATTTCATAGTAGGGTGGTCAAGATTTGGTCAATGAGGCTGGTGATGGACAAGAATTTAGGTAAAGATATGGCGTTACAAAGAGCATAAGGGCTGAATGAAGGCGTAGCTATCCTATGGATGCAGTGGATGCGATTTTGGGAAATGACCGAGGGATTTTATGGGCGTGGTGGAGTGGTTACTCCAGTTGAATGAGGTTTCGAAGAGATTTGGCTATTGAGGGAGGTTTGAGTTTTTCTCTGAGATTGGGGTCATTGGTTTGACGAAGCTTTCCGAGGTGATGCGTAACCCTGACGATGAAAGAGAAGCCTCGTTTGAGAAGCAAAACAATGGCGGCCATTTGTGCGAGGATATTGGCTCTTGGGCCTTTGAGGACTTTTGGTTTGTCTAAGATTTTGAGATCTTCTTTCATGGTGCTGTTGGATCGTTCAGAGGCCGAGCGAAGTTTTTTGATCTCCTTATAGCGTTTGGAACCTCGAGGGAGGTCATTAATGAGTCGGGGATGTTCTTGCACAGACATATGTTTAACGTAGCCAGTGCGATTTGCCAGATGAGGACAGGATGCGATATTGTAGCGACCTTGTAACTCTTCGAGGGCTTTGTATTTAAGGGTAAGGCACTGTTTAAAGCAGCAGAAGGTTAATCTTTGACGTTTTTTATCAAAGCCATTAGGTCTGGTGAGCAAGCCACAAGGAGCAAAGGGCCAACCATTTTGATCATAACCTCTTTCAATGAGGGCTTGTTTAGATAGCTTTTCATTTCTTGGATTGTAATCGATGATAGGGATAGAGCCTTTGCCACGGATGTAGTGGTAGTTGTCGATGATATCATATTTTGCATCGGCGATATCGATGATGACCTGACAATCACGGTAGTTATCAATCTGCTTTTTATTGGCGATGATTTGCTTTCCTTCGTCGGCGTTGCCTGAGATATTGGTGACAGCCACTGGCAGTTCGATCTTGAGTTCAAGTTCAACGGATGTGGACAGCACGGCATTGTAGCCAAATATTTTCTGTTTTTTATCGGTGTTTTGAGGATCTCTGCGCACACCGATTCGGGCATCCGTGTCTTTGGGTAGTTTGGGGCAGCAGATGTCAATGGAACCATCTTCGAAGTTAATAGTGGAGACATTGGATCGGATAGCTTGGATACATAGATGTTGTTTAACAAGTTCTTCTTCTACGCCGAACAGTATTGCGGTATTTCTTTGTTCTTCGGTGAGTTCGCCATCAGCAAAGGCAAGCCTGAAGGCAAAGAGTTCGATCTTGGGTTTTTTAACATCGTCTGGGAAGCGGTCACTGGGACATTCGGTATAGACCCGGCACTCTGATCCCAGGTTGTTGTTTGACAAATTATTAAGGCGGTAAAGGATGCGATTTTTCACCTTGCCAATGACATCCTTGACTGTGATGCAAGCACACTGATCACAGAAATAGGTACAGCCTTTATACCGCGCCCAAGTGGGATAGAGGGTGCCGTCATGGGCGAGGATCTTAAAGGTGATCATCTCGAGTTGATGAAAGATATCAACAAGAACATGAAAGATTTCATTATAAAGGTTTTCCCCAAGCCGTATACGGAAGTTGGAAAGAGTGCCCTCACATGGCAGATGATCCATAGAGATGCCGGCATAGGTGCGGTAGGCTCTTCCTCGGTCTTCATCATGGACAACTTGAAGGAACTGGCTCATATTCTGATATCCGTCGACGTATCGAAAGAGGTCGACAAGAAAGAGGCTGGGTGGATCATAACAGGGAGGGCCGTAAGGGGAATAGCAGTCAGCCACTAAAGATCGAATGAAGGAGAAGTCGATCAGAGAGGTGATCATTTTGGCGTATCCACCCTGGATACTGCCATCAGGAAAGATTTTAACGAAGCGTTTTTTAAACTGATATTGTGAAAGGAGAGATAGATTAGGGAAAGGCTTCTGGTGGGACAAAGAAACTTTAGGGTTGATTTCGTTGAGCTTTTTGCTAACGTTATAAATGGTGAATTTTTCGAAGGGGTTCACCATTCACCTTACAGTCCGGGCAGTCCGGTGGTGTCGGACTGCCCGGATTATCCTGTCAATTTTTTCCTGAAGTCTTTCCTCAAAGGATACAGATAGACGTCCTTAATATTTCCATGAAACAAGTGATCATGGCCTTTTTTGGCAGTGCCTTTAGTCTGGCCGACCCAGATCCAGTTGGAGGCTTTATAACAGGTGCCGGCAAATCGATTTTTCTCCACGAAAGTTTCCAGCAGGTACAAAGGATGATTGTATATTTCAAGCCAGTCATTAGAGATTCTTTTGGCAGTAAGGCCCAAGAGTTTTGAGGCTAAGCATTTTACAGAGACCCAGGTTAGAATAAGGAAGCGAGTATTATTGGCCACGAAGTACAGGTTTTTCTCTTTGGTAGATTTGTCCCATCCGATGAAAGAATCGCGGGATTTGACAGACCAGGCAGCAGAACCCCATCCTAAGCAGGCAACAGGTTGGCCATTGGCAAAGGCCATGTATTTGAGATGATTTCCGACAATTTGGCGATAGCCGAGATAATGATGTTGTTGAATCAGGCTGTTGTAAAGGGGCTCAAGGGGGGTATTGCGAACCAATTTGACTTTAACGGGTGCAAGATCGGAGAGCTTGCCATTTAAAGAGGATTTATCGATTTCAACGACAGGGATGGATCGGTTCCGTTTATCATTGTTGGCGCTGTTTAATCTCGGAGGGAGTGTAATAAGGCCTTTTCGGTTAAGGGTTAGCAAGACCTCTCTACATGCCATATCCTTGAGGCGGCCATTTGGTTGCAGCCAGTTCCATTGTTGGCAAAGGACCTTGGAAATACATTTTCGCCCTCTGTCCCAATGTTTGTTGACAGTAGCCTGAATCAGCTCAAGATCGGCTTTGTGAATGGTTCTTTTTCTGATGGTGATGGGTAACATGACCAGCGTATAACAGAACGAACGCACGGACGCCAGCAAAAAATGAGGGGGGGCAAAAAAATTTATCCCGTGGGGCTTGGTCGCAAAATTGGCTGGTTTCTGGGTTGAAATGAAAAATCGTGGGTTGAAAATCGTTGGGATTTTAGACGGTTGGACTTATTAAATTAGCTCACCAACTTGAGTTCTACATGGCCGACGTTTGCCAGATTCACCTTGATAGGATTTTGCTCGATTTGGACAAATGGGATTGAGCGATTGCGTTTTTGATTTCGGCCATCGTGTTTTCCAGGAGGAAG
>JAQYWL010000520.1 GCA_030145035.1 Desulfobacteria bacterium
GCGAGAAACGCAAGATCTGAAACCTGAAACCTGAAACCTGAAACCTGGTCAATAGGTGTAACCTACTTTATGGCGAAAATGAAGGATGCGTGATTTTTCAAACGCTTTTCTTCAATCTTCAATTGTCAATCTTCAATTGTCAATGAATGGTCCTTCCCTTTTGTATCGCCCTCAACCTGCGACAAACCCTGGTTCGCACCACCGGCCGCAAGGGCCGTGTCTGCAAGGGAAAGTTCTTTTGTTAAATCGAGCGGTTTAACCCTGCCATTTAGTTTGCCGCCAGTTTCAAGTGTTATGCTCTTGCAAACAATCTTTCCCGAAAAGGCACCTGTACTTAGTATCCTAAGAGTCTCATAGACCGTAATATCACCTTGAAACTCACCCCCGATAATCATTTCGCGCACCTTGGCCGGGGCATTGACGCTGCTTCCTTTAGCCGTAACCACGGTATTTCCGATAAGGGTGCCTTTCAGTGAGCCCGCTACGATCAATTTTCCCTTTACGTTAAGGGTTCCCTCGACCAAGCAGTCTTTATCGATGATGGAAAGACCTTCTTGTTTATCCGCCATAGTGTGCCCCTTTGTCGAAATTGACAAGGATCAAGCCGAGTGTAGTCTGCTCCCTTTGAACCACGATTCTGTATTCCTTATCGTTGCGACCACTTCGGTCTGAACCAATCCTCCGGGGGAAGGCTGCACCGTCAGAAAAAAGGCGAATCTTGGTGTCGGCCCCCTTCAAAAAGGCCTGAACTCCGGCGTTCATTGGAATGTTGGTCTTGATGTCAAGGATGTTGATTGTGTCCTTTGGATCAATACTCAGAGAATCTCCCTGGGAAAGACAATGTTTGACACCGTGATTTACCTGGAGGACTATGTAGTCAAGTTTCGGCTCTGCCAGTTCGATGAACAATCGTCCCAATAGAGTGTCGTCACGGGTTACCACGACCTGATATTTTTCCCCTTTGCCGGCGAGCGAATAGCGCTTCCAGAGGTCCCGTCCGGTGTGTATCACATAGCCTCGATCCTCTCCCGAATTATTTTTTTTGTCTCCCACATACCCCTTAAAGTTTACCACAATTTCGGCAGGGTCTGCCAAGTTCGTGGTGACGTCCGCTAACTCGAATCTGTCGCCTTTTACTAACTTCACATTGGCTTGGTTCATAAAAAGATGCTTTTTGCCATTGACCCTTGTCTCGAAGAAAAGAACCTCCGGTAGTGCAGAAACCATACGAGCAGGCGACTGGCCTGCATCAAGAACGATGTTGATCATGCCGCACGGGTGATGATCCTTGCGTACTATGACCTGAGTAGGACGCATAATTCGAATCGGCTTATGCATATCGTTTAAGGTCCCGTGATCCAGGATATCTGCGCTAAAACCGCGTTTATAGTTCGCCTCAATATGGGAGATGCATACGACGTCACCTTTACTGACGCGCAGGGTATGTCCGTTTGTAATGGCAAAGGGGATGTTATTGTTTACTGCCATCACTGTATATCGCATGACCGGTGGATCCAGGTAGATGCCGGGAGTTTCCGGTACAACGCCGAGCAACTCCATAAAGGCGTTGATGGCAAGATTATGGTGGTGCACCTTCATCTCCAAAGGGAGAGACTTGCTTGTTTCAATACCAAAGGCCGGGATGCCACATTGAAAGAGGGCATAATAGGTTGCTGATTTCCGTTGCTCAGGATGAATGGTATCTGGATCTTTGGTACGGTGATTGTTGAAGTGGAACCGATAGCGCTCCTCCTTTATATAGGAGTTGACCTTTTCTATTACGCGCCCGGCCATATCGCCCAAACGCAAGGTTTCGCCGGTTTCGGGAATGGTATAAGTTTCGCAGTCGGCAATAATCGATTGTCCGTACCGTTTCGGGTTCCTCATGGGGCTTTCCCAGCGTTCGGAATAGAAGCCGGAGCCGTCATGGAGGTTCAGGAGGCAGTTGCTTTCCGAAATGAGGCGTTTGAGGGTCGCGACGATTTTTGCCTCATAGTTCTCTTCGGAACTCTGTCCAAATTTTCGGTTCATGTCTTCATTAATCTGGCGGCGATTCAGTAAAATGGAATAGAAGTTTGCCCTTGGCACTACGATCAGATTTCCTTTGGCCAGTGCCATATCTGCATAAAGGTCGGCAGACAAGAATCCCCCTGGTTCGTTTCCCTGGATGCCCCCTATGAGAAGCAGAGTCTTGCCAGGCTCTTTGCCGTATATTCTGTAGACATGAAGTTCACAATCAGTGCCCTGAAAAAAGATCTCGTGAGTCCGTTTGGCCCATGCAATATCGGGCATCAAACAAAGGGCAGATAGAAGATACAGCAGGATTCCTGCCCGTTTTGTGTCTGAATATCCAGATGTGAAAAGTCTAAACATTTGGCAAAGCTCCATCCTCTTGCGAGGGGGGAGAAT
Organism: Desulfobacteria bacterium; assembly: GCA_030145035.1. Classification (GTDB taxonomy): domain Bacteria; phylum Desulfobacterota; class Desulfobacteria; order Desulfobacterales. The sequence goes on from JAQYWL010000520.1 coordinate 2,410, forward strand.
GTTTCAGTGATCCCTCGCGCAATATTTTGTCCACCTCAAAGACTTTTTCCACCAGGAGCCCACCGGTGTCCGAATACACGTATACAATGGCGGTTTTGAAGCGGATAATCGTACTGACATCCGTCAATGTCCCCCGAACAAACTTGAAACGGGCAATAGAAAAAAACTGCCCCCTCTTAAATATGGCGGGCTTTCCATCCTTCATAGGACTCCATGGGAATGCCCTAACAGGCTCCCGGGAACCCTCTTCGGGCTTGAGAACAACAAAGGTGTGCCCTGCAATCCTGGCGCCTTCGCGATCAACATTCTTCAGGGCAAACTGGAATTTGAAGGCATTGTCATCAGGCTCCTGCCAAATCTCGAGATTCTTAACTATGATCCCCGCAGGCGACACGGGTGGCCCAATTCTGTCCTCCTCGGCTCGCGTGGGGAGTGAGGCCACGGCAGCCGGTTTCGGTGTTTCCGGTGCCTCCGCCTTGGCAGTTTTCGTGGCAGCCGGTTTCGGTGTTTCTGGTGCCTCCGCCTTGGCAGTTTTCGTGGCAGCCGGTTTCGGTGTTTTTGGTGCCTTCGCCTTGGCAGCTTTCGTGGCAGCCGGTTTCGGTTTTGTTACTTTCGATGCTGCGCCTTTGGTCTTCCGGTCAGAAGCAGGGCCGGCTTTTCTCGCAGTTTGCTTGACACTGTCCTCCAGCACCATCAAGCCGACTAAGGCCTTTTCCTTGGCATTCTCGGCGGTTTCAAGCTGTGCTCTGAGAGTATCCAGGTCCTTTATCAACCGTGTGTTTTCCAGGCGGACCGAGTTGTAAGAAACCACCGAATAGGTCACAAGGCCCAGAATCACACAAAGGCAGGCTGTCAAGGAGAGAACCAATGGTTTGCCTACATGAAAAGAGGTTATCTTCCCGAGATCGCCGATCAAAAGGACTGTCCAGCGCCTCGGTTCTTTGTGCGTACGGCCGGGGCTTTTTACTTGTGAACCCTGTGCCAGGTTTCTCGATAGATCTTCCATGCTCCTCCGATGCGTTTGAGCCGAAGACGCTTGATGCCTACAGAGTCGTGCCCGCTTGAATCGTATCGCTGCAAAAATGTTGCGGTGCTTCGCTCCGGTCCCTGCTCGATCTTCAGGTCTTCAATACAAACCTGGATCGAGTCATAGCGCCTGTTCAGTCTCTCTTTATAACGTATCCAGGCCTTCAGATCCTTACCCCCGGCCCGAAAATCCGGACCATAACAGGCACGATATCTCCGTATGTCTTTGGATCTCCATGCCTCGGCCCATTCGGCAATTAGATCTGCAATCGCCCTGTGGTCTCTGCGGAGCCGGTCCAAACGATCAAGGGCAGTCACCAGGAGCCTTTTACCTCCATGATCCGGGTCGCCCGGCTGGTACACTTCCCCTACAATCTTCCAGGTTTTCCCGTTCTTTTCCAGGAAGAGCTTCTTCGTGCCCACAGTGCTCACATGGCGATTTAGGTGTATGACCTGATCAAAGAGGGCCACGGCACAGGGGTTTCCCCGTAGGAGAGTCAAGTTCCGAAGTTCCACGTCAAAGGGAGTTTGGGCGCGTTGCCAGGTGGTGAGAGTCCGATCCCACACACTCCACAGGGCGTCAAGGTCTCCAGAAGGTTCGCTATAACACGTGCTGTACCTGGCCCTGTCTCCTGTTACAAAAGCGGTTTCCCAGTCCTCCAGAAAGCTCGTAAGGCTCTTTTTGTCTGCCAGCCGGCGCTTGGCCGGCACCATGTCCAGCTTTTGCTTGACGATGATCGGCGTACGGTTTAGCCGGATATATTGAGCGAGCGTCTTGAGATCATCATTGTTCATCACAACGCAGCCATTTGAATCACGGGATTTGATCGGCTTGTTGCTCCCGTGTAGCCATATGTTGTTCCCCCCAAGCTTAAGCTTTCGATCCAGAAGATTGGGGTAATCCATGACAAAGGCCCTGTTGCCATAGGTGGGGTTCAAATCCCTTTTCTTAAAAGCCCTCGTGAAAAAATAGATCCCTTCCGGGGTCCTTCGGTCTCCGGATTTCTGCTTCTTTCCTGCAACTTCGCCCGTGGAACAGACAAATGTGTGCTTCAGGCGAAAGCCGTTTTTGTATTCGTAAACCATTACACGCTGGGTATCTTTCTCCACAAGAACTGCATGGGCCGGGCCATCTTCAGAGCTCAACCTGATAAGTGAATCAGGAACGAGTCTGACCTGCGGCAGATGCTGCTCAGTAGCCCCCGAGGCAGGGAGTACAGGAAAAAGAGCGAAGATCAGCAAATACTGGCAAATCAGGATTGGTATTGCGCGGAAAATTCTTGAAGCAGATGTCGCCAAAGGAATCATGTCAAATAAGGTGTAAGCAAAGTGTGTGCCATTTAGGCATGTTAGCTGCATGTTAGCTCGTTTCCCATTGTGATGTGATGATGGGTGTAAATCAAGATTGTTGGTTATTGAGTTAATGGCCAGGTGTCAGTGTTCAGGTTTCAGCTCTTTAAGTTTCTCAATCCTGACACCCTGGCCCAGACCGGGATTTATTAGCTTATAGCCCATAGTAAGCATGTCGCGCCAGGGCGGGCCTGAAACCC
>JAQYWL010000345.1 GCA_030145035.1 Desulfobacteria bacterium
TAATTCTTTTTTTGCGTGTTTCGCATGAAATCTGATACCTAACCGCACAGGACAAAAGATTTTGGTTCAAAAAGGAGTGAGGAAGAACCGGATGGCCAAACAGGGGAGAGACTCGTACCGCGGGCTGCGCCAGTATATCATAATTATTCTGTTGGTGGCAGCGGCCATACCCCTGGCAGTCATAGGCGGAAGCATCTATTATGAGTACCGGGCCTCCGTCAGAGAGAAGGTGACAACACAACTGAAATCTATAGTGACCCACCACAAGGAATCGATAGAGAGTTTCCTCCAGGAGATCACCGCTGCCATGAGGGTGGCAACGCATCTCAAACCCCTTGATAAGATAGCGCAAACAGAGGTTTTGCAAAATGTATTTCATGGTCTGCAAAAAGAATACAAACATGCTTTTGAGGATTTGGGGGTCATAGACTCAAAAGGTGCCCATTTAGCCTACATAGGGGCCTATGATTTGCTTGGCAAGAATTACAGCGACGCACCCTGGTTTATAGAAGTCATGGATAAGAGGGTATTTATAAGTGACGTTTTCCTTGGTTATCGCCAGGTTCCACACTTCGTTATTGCTGTCAAGGAGGGGGAAGGGAAGGGTGCCTGGATCTTGAGGGCTACGGTGGATGCGGCCAGATTCGGTACTGTTGTGGAAAATGTCCGGCTTGGACACACCGGGGAAGCCTTTATCGTGAACAAGGAGGGCTATTATGAGACCCGGCCCAGGACGGCCGGCGATATTCTGGAAAAAATCGAACCAGGTTCCCTGGACCTGGCACCTTTTGATGGCGTCAAGTTTTGGGAGGTTAAAGACAAAAGCGGGCAGAAGGTTCTGCGGGCCAAGACGTGGATGAAAGATAATAACTGGCTGTTAATCGTCAAGCAGGATGTTGATGAGGCATTTGATGAAGTATATAAGACCAGGAACATGGCCATCGCGCTGTTTGTCATTGGCGCCCTTTTGGTTGCCGTGGTCACCTTTTTTACCACCAGGGTTTTGGTGCGCAAGATTGAAAAGGCTGATGAAGAAAAGAGGGCACTTGATGAGCAACTTATCGAATCTGCTAAATTGGCCTCCATTGGTGAACTTTCCGCGGGAATCGCCCACGAAATAAACAACCCCCTGGCTATAATCGGGCAAGAGGCTGGCTGGATGCAAGATCTCTTGAAGCGGGATGACCTGAAAGGGATAAAAGAAACGGACAATTTTAATGATTCTCTGCGGGAAATCGCCCGGCAGGCCGGCCGGTGCAAGGAAATCACGCACAAACTACTAAGTTTTGCGCGTAAAACGAAATCTGTCGTCAAAAATGTGAACATAAACGAGTTGATTGAAGATGTCATCGGTATTGTGGAGAGGGAAGCCGCCCTTAACAACATAGAAATCGTCAGACAATACCATGAGTATCTGCCCCTTATCTACAGTGATCCTTCCCAGTTGCGGCAGGTATTTTTGAATCTGATCAACAACGCCACAGACGCCCTTAAGAGAGGGGGTGAAATCAAGATTGAAACAGAAACAGGTGAGGGCGATTCAATTAGTATAAAAGTAAGCGATACGGGTATTGGTATGCCCAAAGAAATTTTGACTCAAATCTTTGATCCGTTCTTTACTACCAAACCCCAGAGGAAGGGGACCGGGTTGGGACTTTCTATCTGTCACGGGATCATTGAAAAACTGGGAGGGGATATTACTGTGGCCAGTCAGGTGGGCAAAGGGACGACTTTCACCATTAACCTTCCCTTAGAACAGAAGAGAGGAGAGATGTAAGAATGCCAAAACCAAGGATATTGATCGTAGATGACGAGGAGAGGTTCGTAACCACTCTGGCCAAGCGGCTCATTGAAAGAGAATTAGAGGTAGTCGTCGGGGTATATAGCGGAAAGGAGGCCATCGAAGAGGTAAGGAACAACACTTATGATGTGATCGTCCTGGATGTGAAAATGCCAGGATTGGACGGCGTAGAAACCTTACGGGAAATGAAGAAAATCGACCCCGGAATCGAGGTCATCATGCTTACCGGGCATGCTTCGGTTGATTCGGCCGTGGAGGGAATGAGATTGGGGGCCTACGAGTACCTTATGAAGCCGTGTGAGATTGACGAATTGATGGAGAAAATCAATGGGGCCTACGAACTGAAAGCAGCAAGGGATGAAAGAATCCGCCAGGCGGAAGTCAGAGGGATGGTTGATCGGAGGCCGAGGTAGAAGTTAGGCGCTTAGTTCTATAATTCGTGTTTTTCTGGCAGAAAATATCTTTGTGCCTAGAAAACTACATGAAAATCAGAATGTTAAATTCGAAATCCGAATATCGAAATCCGAAACAATGACCAAATTTTCAAAATTCAAATGACATAAACCAAAAGCCCATATTTAAAAGAAAAACTATTGTTTTGAACATTTGGAAATTTAGAATTTCGGATTTGTTTCGAGTTTCGAATTTCGTGCTTCGGATTTCCGGTTTATTCGGGTTAGGGGCTTCGCCCAATCATTTCATCTCAAGATGGTAATCCCCCTCCAAAAAAGCTCTGGCCACACCCTCCACACTCTCTTCGCCACTCATCAACATATCCATCTGCCGGGTGAATTGAAGCAACCGGCCGACCATGTCCAGCTTTTCTTCAATCACGGGAAGCTCGTGTTTTTGAAGACGCGCATCCACCCTGTCTCCCGTGACTTCCACCAAAAAGCCGAGGGCTTCGAGCATCATGGCGATAGCGCGGGCCCGGCGATTCCTTCGAATGTCATCGGCGGCGCCTCCCTGAAAAGAAAAGGTAATATAGTTCGTGTTGATGTTATGACCGCAATACGAATCCAGCACACCGTAGTGGTACCCGACCCGGGAACTGAAATTGAGATATTTGTCCGAAATAATTGCGTAGCTGCGGTCACCAAACCTCTCTCCAGCGCCTGGGGGGGCAGACAACATCTGTTCGGTCATGACTGAAAAGAAGCCTTTAAGGTCAATGCGGGGTTCACGCCAACGTAAATCTTCGTGCATCATCCCCTTAAGGAGGGCCTTCAAAGGAATAGAGGCGATGTGGTCCATGGTCACCTTCTTAACGTCTTCGGTTATCCCGGCAAGGCCGCCTTTCAAATCGACAATGTAGAGGTCCAGAGGAATATGGGCATGTAATTTTACAGCGCCTCCCTCTTTGCTGGAAACAAGGTCGCTGATTTGAAACATCTCGGTGTAAGATACCTCGTGGACAAGCCGCACGATGTCCTGGAGTGATTGGCATGAGTGCGGGGCAAAGTAGGATGCCTTCGGATCCAGAAGATGCAGGGGTACGATAAGGTCAGCCACCTGCCTGAGAGTCTTATACACAGAGGTGTCCTTCATGTGAGGTTCCCTGCTCGTCTGTATGGCAAGTAATTCCGGAACTTTACCCTGGTACACCCTTCCTGAATAGGCGTCCACTGTGATATTCGTACCAGGGGAGATGGCCGCGGTGGCCACCCTGGCATTCAGTATGGAGGGGACTGCAAACTCCCTGGCCAGAGAAGCCATGTGTCCGGTCGCACTCCCTGAGTCCGTGACAATTGCCTGGGCCTTCTGCATGACGATCACGAATTTCGGTGTCGAATGCTCGGCCACAAGGACCGCCCCTTCAGGAAAGCTCAACAGGTCTTCTTCTGAACGTACGTGAAAGGCCGGGCCGAATCCCACACCCGGAAAGGCAACCGCCCCGTTTTCCACCAGCAAAGGATATCCGGTCAATCTCGGCACGGTCTGTTTGAGGCCGTCCTTTTCAGGACTTTCCACTCGAAGTGGCCGGGTCTGTAGCACAAAGAGCTGTCCTTTGCTGTCAAGTGCCCATTCGATATCCTGGGGGCACCCGAAGTGTTTTTCCAGTTTGACTGCATAACCGGCCAGGGTGTGCACCTGCTCCGGCGAGAGACAGGGTCTATCCTGTTTGTCCATGGTTACAGGTACTTCTACGAGACCGCCACCCGGGCTACTAATCAATTGGACTGGTTTGTGGGAGATGTTGGTTTCAAGGATACTCAGCGCCTCGTCCTTGGCAACCGTGTAGTTGTCCGGAGTGATAGGGCCGTCCACTGCATAGGGTCCAAGGCCCCATACGGCAGTAATAATGATGTTATCTTCCAACAGGTTGAACGGGTGCCGGGAATAGATCACCCCGCTGGCTGCGGACTCCATCATTTGAATACAGGCAACGCTCATGGCAGTATCCTGATCCCGAATCCCCTTGTTGAGGCGATAGGATATCGCACGGGGAGTATACAGGCTGGCTACAATGTACTTGTAGGTCTGGATAAGTTTATCCGAAGGGACATTCAATGAGGACAGGTACTGGCCGGCATAAGAGAGTTCGCTGTCCTCTCCGATCGCACTGCTCCGCATCGATACCCGTGGAGAAGAACCAGTCGATCCCATCGGGGGAGTAGCCTCGACCATCCGACCCCAGGCCGATAGGATGGCATTCTCCAGTTCAGCGGGGACCCGGGCCAGGATTATCAGCCTCTGAATTTCTTCACTGACGCGGTTCAGTGTTTCCGGGTCATCCGGGTCGAGCTCCATTTTTCTCTTGTTTATCTGATCGACAAGATCGTTATGGGCAAGGAAGGAATCAAAGGCGTGGGTGGTGATGGCAAATCCTTGGGGTACGGGAAGTTTCACGCGATTGTAGACCTCACCCAAATTAGCGCTCTTGCCTCCTACCCAATCCACCATCTCCCTGGTCACCCCGGACTAGGGCAGAACCGGTTCAGTCAAGGGGATTTCCTTCTTCTTCCCCAACTCCTTTTTTATCTTTTCATTGATCTTTCCCAGGATGTCATAGAGGGAGGCATACTTGTTGTTTGAAAGGGTATTCAGGCACTTGACCATACGAAAGGTGTGAAATACGGCGCGCGTCGATTTGGCCCGTACATAGGACATACCGAAGATCTGCCGGCCCTCCAGCTTCTCTCCCATGTCCGTGATAATGTTCAGAACCTCGGTATTAGAAGCCAACAACTCCTTGAACCAGGAATACTTAACTCGAAAAACCCGGGATGTGTCTTCTTTTGAGGGAGTGGACTTCCGAGGTCTTCTTCTGAATATGTTGAGTTTCTTGAACATCTTGGTAATAGTACCATAGCGACTAACCACTCGGTTAACCTGCCTTTCCTTACATCAGTAAGGAGTAAGCACCAAGAGCAGAGGAGTTAAGGCGTAAGCCTTTTATTCAACGGTGGAAATAAAATTCTTACGGCCTGCCCTGCCCGCCCTGGTGCGACAGCGAATCGAAAATGCTGATGCAAAGCAAACCCGGTCTGGGCCAGGGGCGCTACATGCTCAAATTAATCTACCAAGCCTCTAATCCAGGTCTGGGCCAGGGATTAATTCCAAAGGACCGGTGTACGTTCCCACGCAGAGCATGGGAACGAGAAAGGAATTTCTACAACTATGACAATAAGACTCCATGTGCCAATTGAGAACAGTGAAATAACAAAAATGACTCGACAATAGAACGTACTTATTTTATACATAAACGCCGACTAAATCAATAGAGGGATTAAGGAATTTAGGGAGTGAAGAAAAAGATAACCTTCATTCTATATTTCATTGCGGCCGGGATTCTTGTCATCCTTGCTCACAACTATATCACCGGACGGCCATCACAGGATATTTCTTACAGTGAGTTCAAGAAGCTCCTGAAGGAAAAAAACGTAGAGCGGCTGATCGTATATGAGAACCGGATTGAGGGAGAATTGACCGACGATGGTATCAAGTCTCTGGCCATGATGAGAGGTATTCAGCCGGATAATAAATCGATTGAAAACATACAGAAAGAACATACCTTTGCAACCAATCGCGTTGAAGACCCCCGGTTGGTGGACGAGTTGGATCGGCTGGGGGTTCATTACCAATCCCGGTCCGGGTATGGCTGGGTTATGACCGTTGTTTCCTGGATAGCTCCGGCCAGTATACTGATCCTGGCGGGCTTTTTCTTCTTCAGGAAAGTAGGTTTCGGATCGGGCAAGAGCAGCCTTTTTGTCGAGAAGAAATCGAACGTCACCTTTCCTGATGTCGCAGGGTTGGCTGTGGCAGAAGAGGAGCTTAAGGAAATCATAGAATTTTTGAGAAATCCGGCCCGCTTTCAGAACCTCGGGGGTAGAATCCCCAAGGGTGTTCTTTTGGTAGGTTCCCCGGGCTCGGGTAAGACTCTACTGGCCCAGGCGGTTGCCGGAGAGGCCAATGTGCCCTTTTTCAGCATAACCGGTTCGGCCTTTGTCGAAATGTTTGCCGGAGTCGGCGCGGCAAGGGTAAGAAACCTCTTTGCCCGGGCAGAAAAGAAGGCCCCCTGCATTATCTTTATTGATGAGATAGACGCTGTGGGTAAGGCGAGAGGAGGTAGCGGCATTTCCGGAGCGGAAGAGCATGAACAGACCCTGACCCAGTTACTCACGGAAATGGATGGTTTTGATGCCCAAAAAGGGGTCATTATGCTTGCGGCAACCAATCGTCCTGAGATCCTGGACCAGGCCTTACTCAGACCGGGCAGGTTTGACCGGCACATCGTGGTAGACCGGCCGGATCTGGAAGGACGTGAACAGATATTTGGAATCCATTCCCGAAATGTAAGATTGGCCGGAGATGTGGACTTCAAAAAGCTGGCCGCCAGTACACCGGGAATGGTGGGGGCGGAAATTGCCAATATCGTCAACGAGGCGGCCTTGCTGGCGGCACGGAGAAACAAAGAAGCCGTGGAAATGTCTGACTTTCAAGAAGGTATTGAGCGGGTGGCCGCCGGACTGGAAAAGACGAACAAATTGATCAACCCTAAAGAAAAGGAAATCGTAGCTTATCACGAGGCAGGACATGCTATTGTTTCCTTGTCGTTGCCACATGCCGATCCGGTTCACAAGATTTCCATCATTCCGAGAGGAATATCTGCTCTCGGATATACCGTCCATCTCCCTACGGAAGACCGCTACCTCCTGACAGAGTCGGAGCTGTTGGACAAGATAGCCGTTCTGCTTGGAGGCAGGACATCTGAAGAGATCATTTTCGAAGAAGTCTCGACTGCCTCCCAAAGGGATTTGGAAGAAGCTACGGAGATTGCCAGAAGTATGGTTCAGACCTACGGGATGAGCGATAAATTGGGGCCTCTTACCTTTGAGAAAGGACGGCCGCTTTTTTTGGATACCAGGTATAGTCCGCTCAAGGAATATAGTGAACATACGGCCATGCAACTTGATGAAGAGGTTCACAACATAGTAACCCAGGCGCACCAAACGGCCAAGGGAATACTTGCCGAAAGACGTTCTGATCTGGATAGAGTGGCCAGGGTCTTGATGGAAAAAGAAGTAATGGACGGAAGTGAACTAGAAGAGCTTCTGGCGAAAGTAGACTAAGCCTAAGTATTTCGGATTTCGGAATGTGATTTTGGATGTAAATCAAAATTGTAGGGGCGACTTTATGTCGCTGGGTGCCACGGGCTAACCAGAGGTTGCCCGTGCATATGCACAGGCAAGCAAAGCTTGGCCTGTGCCACCCCTCGCAACCCCTGGCCCAGACCTGGATTATAGGCTTAGTAGATTGATTTGAGCACGTCGCGCCCCTGGCCCA
>JAQYWL010000513.1 GCA_030145035.1 Desulfobacteria bacterium
CGCGGCAAGCCGCGGGGTATCAAAATAAGTGTTTTATCTTTTCTATCGCAGCAAGCTGCGGGGAATTAAACCCTACAGATTTCGCATCGCCCTTCAAGTGATTAGAGTAATCCGTGTAATCTGCGAAATCTGTGGATTAAACAACACGGAAACCAATTGATACCGGAGCAGAGGGGTTAATGCACGTTTCACAATCAAAGAATACGACCCGACAAATTATGGAATCCACGGATGGAGCATATAAAATAATCATCGGCGACGCTCGAAAGGTATTGGCGGATTCTTCTGACCAGACATTTCAATGCTGTGTGACGAGTCCACCTTACTGGGGTCTCAGAGATTATGACATTCAAGGGCAAATAGGCGCTGAGATGGACGTTAATGATTACATTTCCCACCTTACTGCTATTTTTCAAGAGGTCAGGAGGCTCCTTAAAGATGATGGCACGCTTTGGCTGAACATCGGGGACTCTTACACGAGTGGGAACCGCAAATGGAGGCAGACTGACAAAAAGAATCCTGCTAGGGCAATGAAATACCGCCCACCAACTCCAGAGGGATTGAAACCTAAAGACCTTATAGGGATACCATGGAAGCTCGCCTTTGCCTTACAGGCTGACGGCTGGTATCTCCGTTCAGACATTATCTGGTACAAGCCGAACTGCCAGCCTGAATCGGTGAAAGATAGGCCAACGCAAGCCCACGAGTACCTATTCCTATTTACCAAATCAAAGAGGTATTATTACGATTACAAGGCCATCAAGGAACAGGCCAATGGTGGCAAAGGTAAAAGGAACAGGCGGTCTGTCTGGGCCATCAACACCAACGGTTTCAAGGACGCTCACTTTGCGGTATTCCCGCCCGCGCTTGTCGAGCCGTGCATACTGGCTGGAAGCAGGGAGAAAGACTTGGTACTCGACCCGTTCTTCGGTTCAGGCACGGTTGGGGAAGTTTGTTTGAGACTTAACAGGAAATGCGTTGGTATTGAGCTGAAACCGGAATATGCCGAAATTGCCATAAGAAGGCTGAAAAACGTAAACCTCAACCTTTTTCACAAAGTCTCCGAAGGAAAAAGCCATTCAGCGTGAACAATGCACAAGGATTTATCAAGATGCTTTATCTGTAGCTTCCTCTCACCACCCCCATCAAAATAGAGCTCAAACTTCTTGGTCCCTGAAGGAGTGAATACTCTGCAATAACCAGGTTTCGGCATCTGGGTGCTCTTGAATTTCATCTCAAATTCACCATTCTTAGCTTGTTTAAGCAAGGATTTAGGAACCTCGACAAGTTCATAATGCCAGCGCTTGGGCGGTTTCGAGATTGCACGCAGGGAGAGTATCCTGTCATAATTCTTTAAGTGGTTGAAAAACTGCTTCCTCAAGCCTTTCAGTTCATCGATCTTATCAGACCAGTCTCCCTTCCCCAGTTCATGGAATTTTGAGATGTGAAGCTCGTGGGCTTTTATACTTTTGTCAGCCTGGGTTTTAAGCGAGAACTGCTGTTTTTTTATTGTCATGTCATGGCCAGGGTTGCCTTTTGGCGCCCTCTTCGCGGGGATGCCATTAGCCTTCAGGACTTGTTCTAGGACGTACTCAAACTTGTCCTTGCTAAAGGGTTCCTGGGAAAAGCAGTGGTGGATGCGGAGGGCATCACCAAAATCCTGCAAAATTGTATCGTCAATGAGGTCTGACTTGGGCAATCGGGTGAATTTGTGGGGTCTCTGGAACTGGGTGACGATCGATTCCAGCCATCTTATCTGGCCGTCTGTCAGCCTTGGAAGGGCTTTAATGAGAGATTCAATTCTCTCGGTTGTGTCCTTTTTTGTCATGCTTTACTCTAATGGGAAAGACTACAATATCGATTTGCTAGTCAAAGAGATATTGTCTAACCTTATGGTTTTTAGATGGTTTTTGGGGTCGGACCAAGCTACCCTGCTGATATACCACGATAAAGATTTCAAAAACAGGTCTTTTGAACCCTTAAACGACCATTTTCAAGGGCAAAATCATCACTGTAAGAGCGCCCCCAACTTTTTCTCTTAACCACAAAAAGGGAAAAAGCTCATAGCTGATAGCTCATAACACACCGTGTCGACCGAATCGCATGACCCAACTCATGACCTCTTGAAGCCCACCGACCTCCATGGTCGTTGAACGGGTTCCCAGTTCCGGGTTGCTAGTTGCGCGTTGTACTTTGTCACTGACCACAGACCAGTAGGACTGACATGTTGTCATCTCTTGGTAAATTTTGTCGCTATCCTCTTAAGCTCGCCGCCGACCGTTCATGTCTTGGGAACCTCGGGGCGCACTTTCATGACGTGTTTGTCGGGTTTCTGTCTGGTTTGTGACACATTTCATGTCCAGTTTGTCCTGTTTATGTCCTGTTCATGGCGCATTTGGCGCATTGTTGGCGTATACTGAAGCCCGGCATCCAGATGAGCCCTTTGAGCCCTTTATGAGCCATTCTTTGCCGTCAGCCTCTTTCTTCCAACAACTTCCTCGTTCTCTTCAATTCCTCCGCAATCAGCTTCTCGTCAGGGAG
>JAQYWL010000104.1 GCA_030145035.1 Desulfobacteria bacterium
AAGCCAGCTGACCCCTTATAATTAAATCAGCCCAGGTATCCTCATCAACATTATACCGAAACGCATCAGAATTTACAGCAAAGCCTAAGACCAAAGCCACTGCAATAATTAGGACCTTCCATCTATTTACTTTCATATACTTTTTCATAATTTTCCCTCCTTACTTGAGAACTTAAGAGTCCAAAGTTCTGTGAAACATGTCTTAAAGTCCCCCTTTCATAAAGGGGGACCCGCCTGCCAGCGCCACGTACCGCATCGACTTTACATGCTAGTGTCTCTGGCAACCTGCCCGCCATTGCCACGCATGCCAGCATTGAAGCTTACCCTGTACCAGGCGATGGCAGGCGGGTGGCGGGCAGGTTTAGGGGGATTTCAGGAAGTTGCGAGAAAATCCCCCCTCCTTCGATTCTACTCAGGATGGTGAGCTTGTCGAACCATAACCCCCCTTTGAGAAAGGGGGAAATGGTTCGACAATCCACCGAATCTTAGTTCATTCCGTTTCCTTCGCAGCTTCCTCCTTTCTTAGTTTTTTTGGAAGAGGAGGGATCAAGTCTTTTAATCCCGACAAAGGAATTCTCGTTTGAGCAACACCCTGTAAAGATTTGACCCCTACTCTTACTTTTCCGTTGGCCTCCAAAGAGTTGTAGGGCGATTCTTGCAACGCCGATGCCAAAACAAGAGATGGCCGGAAACTGGTCCAGGCACTTGAAAACAATGACGATTGTCGGAACATAGGAAGGCTTCTGCACGTGACTCAAAACCGATGGGTGTTGGTATTTTTTACAGATTGTAAAGACACGATTGGACGTACTAAATTCCTGATGACGTGGGCGAACCCATTTATTACAATATTTGATTTGCGTCAAGAGAAGAGTTGACCCTTTGATCGTGGCGGATGACCAAGGTGATTGACAAGATTATGGAATCTAAATATAAGAACAAAAATTGCAATGTCCCCAAAACCGTCCATTGTCATCATCTCAGGCCCCACCTGCGTTGGGAAAACCGATGCAGCGATTGCCCTAACCGAACCCCTGGGGGCTGAGATCATCAGTGCTGATGCCATGCAGGTGTACAGACATATGGACATCGGCACGGCAAAGCCCACCGAACAGCAACGGGCACGGGTGCGCCATCATCTCATTGATGTGGTAAACCCGGATGAGCCTTTTAGCGCAGCCCTTTTTAGGACAATGGCAGATGCGGTCATCCGGGAGCTTCATCAAGAAGGGCGCCCCGTCTTTGTGGTAGGCGGCACGGGCCTTTACATCAAGGCGCTCACGCGGGGGCTCTTTCCGGCCCAAGAACAAGTTATGAAATCGCTTCGCGATTTAATACCACGCGGCTACGCCGCTCAAAAAAGGAAATTGCTATACTATCAAGATGATCTGGTACGAAAAAGACTAAGACATGAGGCTGAAACCCTTGGACTCGACGCCCTGTACCAGCGGCTACAAGAGGTAGATCCTGCGGCTGCCGCAAGAATCCATCCCAACGATACCTACCGGATCATGCGCGCCCTTGAGGTCCATCAGGCTACAGGACAACCTATCTCGTACCACCAGAGGGTTCACGGTTTTCGGGATTTCCGTTACAGAACACTCAAGATCGGGTTGACCACGGACCGCAACATCTTATATGATCGGATTAACAGGCGGGTTGATCTGATGCTGGCCTCCGGATTATTAGAAGAAGTGAAATGGTTGCTGGATCAGGGATATCCCTCAACCCTCAAATCGATGCGGTCCATTGGATACCGACACATGGCAGACTATTTGGAGGGACGTACGCCGTGGGATGAATGCATACGCCTTTTCAAACGCGACACCCGCCGCTACGCCAAACGACAACTTACATGGTTCAGGGCAGATCCGGAGATTGAGTGGGTGCAGCCAGGGGAGATCGATGTTATGAGTAGAAAAATAGATTTGTTCTTGACAGAAGGAGTGTAACTGATAAACGGTTGTCGTTAGACGTTACACGATATTTCCCATGGCCACTTCTGTCTCAGAAAAACTGCGCCGTCTTCTTGGGCTTTTCTCTCGTGAAGACCGCCTCCTTATCCTGATCAACGCAGACCCGGATGCGATGGCCAGCGCCATGGCTCTAAAGCGCCTATTGTGGCGACAGGTCTCTGCCGCCACCATCGCCCACGTAAACACGATCACGCGACCTGACAACCTGGCCATGATCCGATTGCTCAAGCTCGACTTGCTTCCAATAAGACAGGTCGATCAAGGCCAATTTACCCGGTATGCCATCCTCGACTCCCAGCCGAGTCACCATGAGAACTTTCGAGGGATCGACTTTGATGTCATCATTGATCACCACCCGCCCGCCGAGCCGAAAGCCCATTTCGTGGACATCCGTCCCGATTACGGCGCCACATCCACCATCATGACCCAATACCTGCGGGCTGCCAAGATTAAACCCTCTGTGAGACTTGCCACCGGGCTCTTTTACGGTATCAAGACGGACACGATGAACTTTGCGCGTAAGGCCCTTGTGGAAGATGTGAATGCCTTCCAGTTTCTCTTTCGTCACGTCAACGTTCATATGGCCCGGAGAATCGAGCAGGCGGAAATCACCCTCGATTCTCTTAAATACTATAGCACGGCCCTGGAAGAGAGGCGCGTGCAAAAGCACCGCATCCACGTCCATCTTGGCACTGTGACAAACCCGGACATTTGCGTGTCGATTGCCGACTTTTTTATGGGAATTCATGATATCGCCTGGGCCGTTGTGTCAGGCATCTATCATGAGCGTTTGATCATTATAGTAAGAAATGACGGGATTCGAAAGGACGCTGGAAAGCTGTTGGGCAAGATTTTTGGGCACCTGGGCAATGCAGGGGGACATAAGGCGATGGCCAGGGCAGAAATACCCTTAGAAAACCTGCAAGGCCTGGTTAACTACACGGATAGCAAGGCACTGTCCCACTGGATCATGAGAAGGCTGGACAAAAAAGCTCAAAGCTCAAAGCTCAAAGTTCAAAGTTCAAAGTTCAAAGTTCAAAGCTGAAAGCTGAAAGGAAAAGAAAAATCAACAATTTAGCCTTTAGCCTTGAGCTTTGAGCTTTCAGCTTCGATTCAACAGATCCCGGATAGCGAGCAGTTCGGCCCTGAGCTGTTTTAGTGTGAGGGGCTGGCTGTCGGCGGCGGCAGGCATGGATTCATGGTGGTGTTGCTCGAGATACCGCTTGGCCCCGGCAAGCGTATATTTTTTTTGGTAAAGCAGATCTTTGATCTGTAAAATGATTTCTATGTCACGCCTTTTGTAAAGGCGTTGCCCGGATCGAGATCTGGCAGGGTTGATTCTGGGAAACTCTGTCTCCCAGTATCGGAGCACATAGGCCTCAAGGCCAGTTATTGCGCTAACCTCACCGATCCTAAAATACCGCTTCTCCGGTATCTCGGTCCCTGTGGGCCGCATTGATTTGCTCCTTTAGCACCCGGCTCACTTTGAAGGTCACAACCTTGCGCGCAGGCAGCGTTATGGTCTCCCCGGTCCTGGGGTTCCTCCCCTTACGAGCTTTTTTTTCACGCACGGAGAATTTCCCAAACGCGGAAATCATGACCGAATCCCCTTCGGCCAGGGCCGTCTTCAATAATTCAAGGGTATTGTCAACGATCGCAGCAGTCTCCCTTTTCGAAAATCCAACCCTGGTGTGAATTGCCTCGATGATGTCTTTTTTGTTCATTTTTTGGGCATCCTTCATTTTCGCCATAAAGTAGTTTACACTTTTTTTCACCACTCCAGGTTTGGGGTTTCAGGTTTCAGGTTTCAGGTTTCAGTGTTCAGGTTTCAGGTTTCAGGTCTTGCTTTTTCAGT
>JAQYWL010000050.1 GCA_030145035.1 Desulfobacteria bacterium
TGGAGCCGTCGGTCAAAAACAAGGCTGTCCTGGTGATGGCTGGGGACCACGGCATTGCGGCGCAGGGAGTCAGCGCATATCCCCAGGAGGTGACAGGCGAGATGGTCAAGACCTTCGTCCGGGGCGGGGCCGGCATCAACGTTCTGGCCCGCCAGGCAGGTGCCCGTGTTTTGGTTGTAGACATGGGCATTATTCCGGACGCCCTTGACCTGTCCGCTGCGGCAACGGCGCAGGCGGCACCGACCTCAGAAGAAAATGCGCTGATTGTTAAAAAGGTAGCCAGAGGAACCAACGATTTTACTCGTGGACCAGCCATGACACGGGAGCAGGCAGAACAATCTGTTACGGCAGGCTATGAGGCAGCCGCGGATCTGTTTGAACAAGGTGTTGAACTGCTTGGGACCGGTGACATGGGCATTGGCAATACCTCACCTTCAAGCGCCATTGGGGCAGTGATTACGGGCCATCCTGTAGAACGGATGAGCGGCCGTGGCACTGGCGTCGATGATGAGACCTTTGCCAGGAAATGCCAGACCATCCAAGAAGGGATTGACGTGAATGCGCCTGATTCCAAGGACCCACTGGACGTGTTGAGCAAGGTGGGCGGGTTTGAGATCGGCGGCATTGCCGGTGTCGTACTTGCAGCAGCCCGTTTCCACAGACCCGTGGTCATTGACGGGCTCATTTCAACAGCCGGGGCTTTGTTGGCCCATGCAATGTCTCCTGTCCTGTCAGATTACATGTTTGCAGGTCATCGATCCGTGGAACAGGGGCACCAGTTGATGCTCGACCATATGAGGCTCAGGCCAATTCTGGACCTCGGGATGCGTCTTGGCGAAGGCACGGGGGCGGCCCTTGCGATGTACATCATAGAAGCCGGAGTCCGCGTCTTTCGGGAAGTTCTCACCTTTGAGCAGGCCGGTGTCAGCAAAGGCTGAGTTTGTTCTCTCACAGAGCTCGCGGAGTCACAGAGTTTTTGAGCAGATTTCCTGACCCCGGAGGAATATGCTCCGCATTCCACAGGGCAGGGAGGGGAAATCTGCTCAAATCTCGCTATGGCTGGACGGTCGCGGGTCACATATATTGCCTGCTACGAATGCTCGTGTCCCTTATCAATCATGGTGTACCCTGGAGAGCATATTGCCACGCAGTGGCTGAGAGTTTTGTGTGATTTTTCCTCTCAAAAAATCACACAAACTAGCTATCTCCGAGATCTCTGCGGGCTCAAGCGACCGAAGGGAGCGGGCGAGAGAACTTCTTCCCAGGTTAAGGAATGACATGATCAAAGATGTAAGAGCATCCTTGCAATTTCTGACCATCCTTCCTTTGGGTAAACTAGGAGATTTTCCGGGGCACCGCATGGTTTCGTACTTTCCCGTCGCGGGGCTCATCCTGGGACTCCTCCTTGCATTGATTGACAGGGCGCTACAGTATATTTTCCCTTTGAGCATTGTCTCATTGATGGACCTTGTCTTCCTTGCTGTTTTTACGGGTGCACTTCACCTTGACGGGCTTGCTGATACGGCTGACGGACTTTTCAGCCACAGATCTCGTGAAGAAGCCTTGCGGATCATGAAGGACAGCCGTGTCGGGACCATGGGGATCCTTGCCCTGATCTTTGTCCTGGGCGCAAAATGGGCCGGGATTACTTCTCTCCATGAACATCGAGTATATTACCTAATCCTCATTCCAGCTTATGCAAGGGGTGCTTTCACCATTGCGATTTACTTTCTGGGCTATATTCGTCCCGAAGGAGGAACCGCCAAGGACTTCTTTGTGGACAACAAAAGCATCGGAAGCCTTGGATGGCTCTTAGCACCCGTGGCATTTTCCTTGTGGCTCGGCTTCAGGGGCATAATCTTGAATGGTGTATTCATAGGAATCGTGATTCTCGTGACCCTTTATTACAAAAAAAAGCTCGGGGGCATTACCGGCGATATGTTGGGTGCCCTGGGGGAAGTGACGGAAGCGGGATTGTTTCTATTTGCAGGGATTGGAGTATAGTGTAACAACCGTGTATGCGATGACAGGGTTCTCTCGCCCGCTTCCTTCGGTCGCTCGAGCCCACAGAGATCTCTGAGATAATCTTTTTGGCCCGATTTTTTGAGAGGGAAAAATCGGGCCAAGCAATCAGCCCCTGCCGGAGCATTTACCATTTGGATATGCCAACATTGATCGAGGACATACACATTTGGGGCAGTGAACATATCCCGCAATAGCGGGATGGTAGTTGGAGCTGAATTCTCCTCTCAAGAATTCAGCTCAAAAACTCTGAGCCTCTGGGTGCTCTGCCTGCCCCGTAGGTGGGGACCATCGTACTGGGGCGAGAGATAAGAATATGATACACGGACACGGCGGCAACATCTACCAAGTAGCAAAAGCCCTCGGGTGCTCCCCCCGGGAAATTCTGGACATGAGCAGCAATGTGAGTCCCCTTGGGATGCCCGCAGGGCTTAATGCGACGCTTGAGAAAGGATTGGGAGAGATTGTTTCACTTCCGGAGGTTGATAGCGGACGCCTGCGAGCCTCCTTTGCGGCTTCAGTCGGCTTGGGGGCCGATCAGGTGCTGGCCGGAAACGGAACCACAGAGTTTATCTATGTGATTCCTCCGGCCCTCAAGGCCAAGAAGGCATTGATCGTAGGTCCCACATATTCGGACTATGCTGATGCCTGCCGGGCATTCGGCATCGAGCCGATCTTCTGTCCGGCGCGAGAAGAAAACGAATTTGAGCCGATCATAGATGAGATTCAATCGAAGCTGGCCGGCGTGGATATTGCCTTTATCTGTAACCCGAACAACCCGACCGGCAGATTGATTCCCGCGGAAGATATCAAGTCAATGCTCTCTGCCTATCCAAAGGTTCGTTTTGTTATTGATGAATCTTACCTCCCCTTTGTTCCCGATTGGGAAACGGAGAGCCTGATCGGCGCTGCGGCGGACAATATAGTCGTGCTGCACTCTTTTTCAAAGATATTCGGCATACCCGGTCTCAGACTGGGGTTCTTAGCGGCTTCTCTGGAGATCATCAAGGCATTCGAGCCGTTCAAGCGTCCGTGGAACGTCAATCGTCCGGCCCAGGTGGCAGGCAGCTTTTTGACTTCACAGGAGTCATTTGTAAAAGAGACAGCCGATTTTGTCCAAAAAGAGCGAAGCGCCTTTCTTGGCTATCTCAAGGGCATTGACACGCTTTGTCCGTTCCCAAGCTCCGTGCACTTTATCCTGTTCAAGTTGAACGCAGATTTGAATGCGTCAGAGCTTTGCAGCAGGATGGCCGAACACAAGATTTTGATAAGGGATTGCTCCAATTTCCACGGACTTTCCGACCGCTTTATCAGAATCGCCCTGAAGGGCCATGAGGCCAACAGGAGATGTGCGGATATACTCAAAGGAGTGTCATAGATCCTGACCCGGATAAGCCGGAAAATACGAAATCCGAATATCGAAATCCGAAACAAATCCGAATCTCAAATGTCCAAATGTTCAAAACAAAAGTTACAGTTGTCACGTTCTGCCGAAAATGACAGAATTTCCTAGTGGTTCCAAATTTTGAATTTTTGTCATTCGGTATTATTTTGAATTTCGAATTTCGATATTCGAATTTTGATTGGCATGAATACGAGAATTTGTGTCACATCGACAATCTTTTGTCGATGTTCAGACGCTAAGCCCCTAATATGAGCGATGCTACCTTTGCATGGATCCTTCCCGCCGCCTTTGTCCTGGATCTCGTCATCGGTGATCCCGTTGGTCTGCCGCATCCGATCCGATGGATGGGGCGACTGATCGCTTCGTGGGAGAAAAAGTTTCGCAAGAGATTCCTCTCTGAAAGAACGGCGGGCGTCCTATTGGCTGTCACGCTTGTGGCAGGGATATGGCTCGTGTGCGCTGCCGCTCTGACAGCAGCTCAGGCCGTGCATCCGGGTCTTGCCCTGGGGTTTCATATTGTCTTGATCTATTATGCCCTGTCCATAAAATCGCTACGGGCCGAGGCATTGAAGGTCTATGCCGCGATAAAGCAAAACGCTCTTGGTGAGGCAAGAGAACAACTTTCAACGATCGTTGGAAGGGACGTAGAGCCTCTGGACGAGGCGGGCGTGGTTCGGGCTGCAGTGGAGACCGTGGCCGAGAATCTGGTGGACGGGGTAATAGCGCCGTTATTTTTTGCAGCACTCGGCGGAGGCCCGCTGGCTATGGCCTACAAGATGGTGAACACCCTTGATTCTATGATCGGCTACAAAAACGAGCGCTACGGAAGATTCGGTTGGTTTGCCGCCCGGCTCGATGATGCGGCCAACTTTGTCCCGGCCCGGATATCCGCGATCGTGATATCGCTTGCCGCACCCCTTGTCAGGCGCTCGTGTACGCGCGCAATAAAGACGGCTATCAGAGACGGCCGTAAACACCTCAGCCCCAATGCAGGAATTCCGGAAGCGGCCTTTGCCGGGGCCCTCGGCATAAGATTGGGCGGGCCGAATTTCTATAATGGGCGACTTGTTGAAAAACCGTATATCGGCCAGGCACTTCGACCAATTGCGATGGAGGATATCAAGACAGCTACCAGCCTGATGCTCGCCTCGGCATTCATCTGGCTCCTTGCATGCTGGGGCTTTCTGGTTGCTTGATGGCTGAAAGAGAAGCCGGAAGTTGCCTGACCCCTGTAAAAACGGATCGGCATTGCAGAAATTTGCGAAAATCCGGTTGGCAGCCTTTTAGCTGTTATTATACACCGAGTAAAATTGTAACACTAAATAACCCCCAAAAACCCCAAAACTGTAACTTTTTGTAACAGTAAAATCCCCCTCCGATCCTTGCCCTAAAATTTAACTTGAATTACAACTAGTTACGAACCGCTTTTAGCGACCTCTTTTGGCACTATTATTGCGTTATAATAATCTTTCCCATGCAAAGGCGAAAGGTTACGTCAATCGATTATGAAAACCCGGCACGGGTGTCCAGGTTGCCTTTTGCTTTGAAGATTCATTTCTAGCATGGGCGGCAGGTGGGTCATGTATTTGTGCGTTTCAATTGTTGCCCACATATGATGGCAGCATGAAACATGCTGCGAAGAGCCTATACCGCTCCCATGGTGCTCTGCATCTTCCAGAGAGAAGACAAGAGGGTCACCAATTCTTGACAAATATGCATATAGTCGCTCCCATGCAAAACATTAATTAATATAGCTGGTTACAACACAACAATTAAATATTTCCGTCTTATACTGCGGAAAATAGTCCGTATATCCCAAGACTTATAAATTGCAACTTGCAATAATCAGCGTAACCATTTAAATTCATAATCTATTAGTCGAAACAAATATCAATTTTTCATTGAAAGACAAAAAAATCGCGGTTTCCGTATTTTTCAATTTCAATATGAATTTTTTAAACTGGCATATGTTTGATTTGGTTTAGTTAATCAGATTTTTGATGGAAGATTTCCCACTGTCCATATCGGCAAATCTTCCGTCTAATCTATGATAGATCTTAGCCGAAATGAAAATTAACGAATTTGTTAAACAAATTAGGACTGGTCAGCTCTCTGGTGAAGAAATTGGCCGTGGTATGCATAAGAGTTTCAAAAATGCACGTGAGTTGATCGAGGATGCGGACATGTTGCTACTAAAGAGTCCAGGACGAGCAATTAGCCTTGCGGTGCTTGCTTTGGAGGAAACCGCAAAAACAATATTACTAACAAATGCGGCTGCTAAAGCAGCGATTTCCCCAATTTTATGGGAAGATGTTGAAAAAGAATTAAAATTACGTTCACACGCACACAAACAGGCAGTATTTTCAGCTTACGGCAAGGCATTGCTAGATAAATTGGCTTCTGAAAATGAGGACGTTTTTACCGATGCATCATTACCAGGTGGAATTGGGCCACTTCTAGATTTTATGAAACAACTAGGCTTCTACGTGGATGTTGCTAATGGACAATTCATATCACCGGCGGAATTTGGATCGCAAAATGTAAAATGGGCAGAATGGCTCATTAATATTGTAAAAGAACGACTAGACAGATTTGAAAAACTTCATGGAACAGAGGACGGAACTATAAATGTAGCACGCCAAGCGGGAGTATTTACTACACTATTGTCACAAGCGTCTGATGAACAACAACTTAAA
>JAQYWL010000444.1 GCA_030145035.1 Desulfobacteria bacterium
ATGTGTTTATATATTGGTGTGAGCGCCAGGGCAGGCCAATTGGGGCGAAGCCCCTAAGTTCACCCTTCCTTTATTTGTTGGCCTGGTAAAAATCAAGTGATAAAATCGCTTCACGATTTTATATAACGCGGCTACGCCGCTTAAAAAAGGAAATTCCTATACTGTCAAGTTATAAATCCGTTTAGCCGGCTCAACCCACAAAGAATTAAAGTTGAGATAGGCTTTTGTCGATCTTTAAGAATAACCATGAGACTCCATTCACCTTCAAAGACCGATTCATTTCACAGCTCATCGTCCAGGCCGATGGATGAGTACCCCGAGGACTCCATACAAAAAATAGCCGTCCTTTTTACCGATATAGTCGGTTCTACCAACTTCTTTAAGTCCCACGGTGATCACGCGGGCCGGCAAATGCTCCAGGTGCATCAGGACATCGCTTCAGGATGTATAACCGAACACGGTGGCGTTCTGGTTAAGATCTTGGGCGATTCTGTTATGGCCTATTTTCTTAATACCAAAGAGACCCTGAAGTCGGCCATAAAAATACAGCAAAAACTAAAGATACATAATCGGAAAAGAGATCTACAAGATCAGATTCATATCAAAATCGGCATTCATTTTGGCGACGGTATTATTGAACCCAACGACATATTTGGTAATGTTGTGAATATAGCGGCCAAACTGACTTCTCTGGTAGATCGTGATCAGATTTACATATCTCAGGAAGTCTACGAACTGGCTGATGATTTGTCTGAGGTTCGTTTCGAATTGGTTGACCTTTCGGGCAAAAAAGATATTCCCAGGGGACTTACCACCTACAGGGTGATATGGGAAGAAGCTGTCAGGTTCGACCCTGTCGTGAAAACTCTGCTCTATTTCAAACCTATCTGGAACATTGCCAATGATGACTTTGCCAAGATATGGAATCGCCTGCTTGCGGAAAAGGACAATTTCTGGAGTGGCGAGATCGAGAAGGAAAGTACCCTTTCGGATAGGTCTGTTGCTTTAATTGTAAATGAAGTTCCGTCAGCCCTGGCCATAGCCAAGAATGTCATGGCGTTTATCGGGAAGAACTTATGGCACGATACCAATCCTTCAATCCTTCCAATCCAGACAATCATCGATTCGGGGCCTTATCTCAGGGCCGACAGGATAGTCACGGAAGGTCTTGAAGTCAATTGGGAAGAAATCGATCCAGGCGAGATCTACGTTTCGGCCTCTGCCCATAAATTTATAGGAAATGAGCACCTTTTTTGCGTTATCCCCGACTCCGATACAAATCGACCCAGGTCCTTCTATAAGCTTATCCCCCAAGAAAACCGGGAAAAGAGTGGGCCATATCTCTTTTTTTACCAGAATGCTCTGACTCAGGGCAACAATCCACCTTGTTACTATTGCGGCGACAAAAAACACCTGACGACAAACTGCCCCACTAAGCACCTGCCCCAGACAACCCGGGCTTTGGAGAAGCTGGGATACCTTTCCTTTGATACAATTAACAGGCTTTTTCTGAATTATATCGCCGGAACAAGTCCAAATCCAGAATTAGGAAAAGAGCCCGAAATAGATGCCGACGGGTCAACCTCTTTGGCTTATTACGGATTTTGCGAACTCAAGAGGATCTTTCAACTCCGTTTTTTCACAAACATCTGGGATGCCACAGACGAGACCTGGAACAAGATCAAGAAAACCAGTACTGAGGAAGATAAGGGTGGCTTTCTCTGGATAGCCTTAGATTGTCTGCGGGTCTCGAATCTTGCCCAGGCTGAAACCTTTTTGGAATCCTCTCTGGCAAAATACCCAAACGATTACAGGCCATATTGCGCCATGGGATTTTTGAATGTGGAAAAGAATGACTTTCGGGGGGCAGAGTACTATTTTGATAAAGCCATGGACTATGCCAAGACCAAACCGCAGAAGATTTTCCTTCTTTTCTCACTTTCTCGCCTGTATGATGTGAACGATCGTCGTTTCAAGGCTAGTGAAAAGATAAGAGAAATTCTCTTCGTCAATCATCATTGCGAAGACGCGAGATATCAAGCCATCATATTCAAATTCAGGGAAGAAAAAACCTCTGATGCCCTTAGCCGACTAATCAAGCTTATTCAACAAGACAGGGAATTTTATGTCAATGCCTTGATTGATCCCGATCTCGCGCCTTTCAGCGAGATAATTCACGCTGAACTCAAAGATCTTTTTGACCAGGCTAAAGACAAGGCAATGCAAATTTTCTATAGAGTAGACAACGAATTGAATAAATTAGAAGACCTGGTGGGTGAAAAAGAAATCAAAGAAGCCCAATCCCTATGGTTAAAGATCAAAGAATTACCAAAAGCTGACAGTTACTTCGCTTATCTTGACATTATTCACTATGGCGGATCTATCCTTGCCATCGGCCGCTCAAGCATAGAAAAATACAGAGGAAACCTCTTGGAAGTTCTTTATGTCTTAAATAGCCGTGTTGAGAAATACCTTACCTTTGTCAGCAATTATCCTTATCAAAACTTAATCGATGCTCCTTATCAACAGTTAAGACTTCTTCAGGCAAAGATTGACCAAACCCGGGACATGGCTAGATCTGATGTTCCTGGCGAATTCAAGGAGGCTCTTGCCCGGCCCGAAGAACTCTCTGCTGAATTGGATCAAATTGAATCGAAGTTGAAAAGACTGGAGGCTGTCCATCTGGTAGTTCTGTTTTTCACCGGGTTTTTGAAGAAAGCCCTGATTTTTCAATCGGCCGTTGTCTTTTTCGCCATTATTGTTTTCCCAATTACGATCTACTACTTGAATTTGGTCCTGCAAAAACATGGAATGTCCCCTATTCTTAACATCTGGTCTTATCAAAAGGGGATTATTGTTTTGGGGGGGATACCCACTTTATTGCTGGCCATACTTAGCACCATCAAAAGCGTGTACAGGAAATAATAACGGAGTAATGGAGTAATGGAGTAATGGAGTAATGGAGTAATGGAGTGGTGGAGTGGTGGAATAGTGGAGTGGTGGAATAGTGGAATATGTTGCGAGTTACGCGTTACGAGTGAGGATTTTTTTAACTTTCAACCCGCGACTCGTAACTCGTAACGCGCAACCCCTGGCCCAGACCTGGCGTACAGGCGCAACAGCCTGATCAAAGAACGTCGCGCCAGAGCGGGCTGTATTAAACCCATCACTCCAGTACTCCAATACTCCCTCCGGGGCATAGGTCCTGCGGGCCGGAGGCAAATTAGGGCAAAGCCCCCTGACCTCGGTTAAATTGGTACACCATGTGTAAGTATATCGACTGCCACAGGTGCAAGCACTATTACGTCACGTGGGATAAGCATTTTCCTCATGGGTGCCGCGCCATGAAATTCAAATCCAAAGAATTGCCGTCTCGCGTAGTGGTAAGAAGCTCGGGTATCCACTGCCTGTTGTTCGAGACCAAGGACAGAGGAGGCGAGACCGCATACAGGTGATCCGATTCTAAACCGGCTCAAACAGTGACCCGCTTTGCAAAGCTTGCTTCGGGAGCTTGTTTCTGAAAAGGTTTTCGAGGAGAAGCGACGCTTGAAGCTTTTTAATCAAGACCGAAGTTAGATGGCCTATCAGTGGCATGCTATGAAATCAGATTCTTACCGGAGCAATTTGATGACACCTTCAGTTCAGAAAAATCTTTGGGAACTGTGGGTAACATCCATAAAACTATGAAAGACTACCTTCCCAACCGGAGAGACTGCTGCATGTGATTTTATTATTATTTCCATCACAAAATAACTAGTTCGCATCAAAGCATCTTTTTCTTAATCCATTCTTTAAAGAAAACATCGTTAAACCGAATCTCTTTCACATCAACATCTATAATATTCTTTTTCTTAAGCAAAGTTATAGACTTTTGTATTGAGCCGGAGGTGCCGAGGTCATTTTCTACGATAAAATTCTTCGAAAATATTGGCTTGTTCTGAAACTTGCTGATGGCTTTAAGAAATAATCTCTGATGTAAAGATAGTCCATCCCACAAAGCTATATAGTTTACGGATTGCTCAGCAATGATATTATTTACTACCTTCATAACATCTTCTTTTTCTATATTTTTTGCCTCTAGACACCAATTCCACAAATGGTGACAAAGGTACTGAACATTATATGGTACGTTCTCGCTTATTTCTAAAACATAATCGAGTATATTCTCTGTGAGCTCAATCGGCCCTTTAGAAAACTGTTTTTTCAGAAACATCATCATTTCAGCAGGCTCTATTTTTTGAAGGTTCATGATATCACCTAATTTATAAAATGCCCTATTGGGCTCAGAGACCATACTATAGATGAGATGTCTCTTGCTCCCTGCAAAGAGATAAGCAACGTTATGGTGATGTTGAAAGCAGGCTCTCATCATCTTTTCAATTCTTTCCCCGTCCAGGTTGAGTATTTCCTGAAATTCATCAAAGACGACTACAAAATTTCTTTTTCGATTCTTGGCAATTTTTTCCGGAACGTCAAAAACTTCCTCAAGGGAATCCAACAACTCCCTATCCTTTAAATGGATATCAACCTCTATTGAGGGAACCCCATCACTGCCAATAATTATTTTTGGTCTTAATCTGGGAAAAACATCTTTGATAAATTCAGAAAATCTTTCCACACGCGTTGTGCATGAACGTGCCACACCTTTAGCATACGCTTCCAACAGCTCTCTCAGGGAAGCAACCTTATAGAGGTCAATATAGAATGTAAAAAGGCCCTCTTTGTTAAGATGTTCAAGCACATTTATTATAAGAGAGGTCTTGCCATATCGTCTTGGGGAGATCAAAAATATGTTATGCCCCCCACGCAACTCTGCTGTTAGTCTCTTTATTTCATTAACTCTGTCGGTGAAATTTTCACCGGTCACAACTTCACCGAAAAAAAATGGATTTCGTTTCATAGCCTCACCTCTTAATTAAACCGATAGGCATTAATCTGATAGGCATAATGCCACAAAGAATAATGAAAATCAACGCCTAAAAAGCACTGGCAAACCTGAGGAATATCCATTGCCTATCTTCTGTCGGGAGAATAGGGGATCTGAGTCCCCTGTCAAAGCGATCGCACTCTCACGGCGGGCGGGGGCCGCTTTTTCCGACCCCTTTTCACTGAATATTTGTCTATCGATCTGCAATAGCATAGCCAGGTGTCAAACCTCCAACTTTTTTGCCCGGAGCCAGGCAGGATTTACCTCATCACTGAATCCCAAGCTTCTCGTGCATAAAGCTTCCACGCATGCTCGATTTGTCAAGAGGAAAGATTTGACCCCAAGTCCTCACATTGCAAATTCGAAATAACCATTCTCGATTTTCAACCGTTCGTCTTGTTCCAAAAGAGTTTTGTTCAAGGCCTCAACAATTAGAGGCCTGATTGTCAGTGCCTCTAATGGGGAAACCTTAAACAAAGACCCCGCTTCTCGAAAAGGGAGGCGGGGTTTTTGTCTACCTATGACGATTCAAAGTTTAAGTGCTTGTGCTTTACCATGGTATGAGAATTCGCTCCTATAGCTCTTCCACGGCTTCTGCGGAGGTGTATACCTCAATGCCCAACTTTTCAGCAACAACCTGCGCTCTTTTGTCGACCATGGGCGAAATGACTATCATTTTTGTTGCCTCTCTTTGATGTCTTTTTTCATAAAACCGCACTTTTCGCTCAAATATGTACATACCGGCCTTATCTATGGAGGATTTCAATTCACATATAAGCAGAGTGCCATCCCTTATGATAATATCGAGTTCTACCTGATCGGGCCTGCCAAACACATAACCTTCATCATCAAATTCAGTGATATTAATCACTTCTACGTCAAAGGTTTCTTCCAAAATGCCTTTGAGTGCGTTACGAAAGGTTTGCTCGGAATAGATACCCCAGCGAGCACCGAGAGCGCCAATCGTACTTTCATGCAGTCTCTTGATCTCTAGTATCATTTGCTTGTGTTCTTTGCGGTGCTCATCCCACGTTTGTTTGTGCTCTTTACGGTGCTCATCCCACATTTGTTCCTGCTCTTTACGATGTTCTTCCCACGTTTGTTTGTGCTCTTTACGATGTTCTTCCCATTTCTCATCCGATCTACGCTGGTTCTCCTCCCATTTTCTGTCACTCCGCCTTCGTTCTTCTGTCAATTCATCCATTATCCGATCAAAACGTCTGTTTGCCTCGGATTGGTCAGCGAACTGTTCACGCCCAATATTCAGGATAAAT
Source organism: Desulfobacteria bacterium (assembly GCA_030145035.1). Lineage (GTDB taxonomy): Bacteria > Desulfobacterota > Desulfobacteria > Desulfobacterales. The sequence continues at coordinate 6,202 of JAQYWL010000444.1, forward strand.
CGACGCACCTCTTCATCTGTACGGATTATCTTGGGAAGTTCACGCATTATGATGGACTTGATCTCTTGAGTGTTCATGTTTTAGGCCTTACCTCCCATCTCCAATTAGGTCGCCCAGAATTGAAACCAGATTAGCATCACGATTATGAATTGTCAATTATTTGCTACACAGTCCAAAGTTCTGTCATTCCTGCGGAAGCAGGAATCCATAACCCCTTTCCCCGATCAGGTCGAGGACAAGGATTTTCCTGGATTCCCGCTCCCCGCCTTCGCGGGGACAAGTTTACCCCTGCGGAAGCAGGGG
>JAQYWL010000319.1 GCA_030145035.1 Desulfobacteria bacterium
GACTTTAGCTTCTCTAAAATATGTTTACCTGTTAGCATTTCTGTGTCGGTTTCTCCCTACGGGGCAGGGCAGGAAAAATCAGGCCAAAGGGAGCGGGCGAGAGATTCCTTACGGTCTTTCCTGCCAATGATAAACATGAACTTCATAAGGGTCAAAGTTATCTATGAATTTACCATTGTTTGCCGTTATCTGTCTATCGTTTTCAAACAGAAGCCGAATCATCGATGGTTTATTTATCAGTTAATTCCGGAATGTTACGCCGGTAATGGTTTCTTTCTTGGTATTGACCGCAAACAAGGGAACTTTGGGGACGTTGTTGACTAGGTTGAATTACTTCTCCCACAAGTCAGTAACCTAAATGGACAAACGTCTCAGCCCTGGACATAGACCCCGGTTAAACAAAAAGGGTAACCGTTCACCGCAGAGACGCCCCAGTGGAATAGCCTTCGGATTCCACGGGGCAGGCAGAGGGCGCAGAGAGTTTGCTATTCTTGTTTTGCTCTGAGAGGGCGCAAAACAAAAAGACTCAGCCCTGCAGGGCTTATAGGCTTATGAAACTTCTGCAGAGATTTTCGACTTTGATGGCTACGTCATTGGACATGACGAACTTAGGGGCTCCGCCCCAATTGGAATAACGGAATGGTGGAATATTGGGTTAAATGGGGTCAGACCAAACTAACTCCTTGAATTTGTTGAATCTCCAGACATGGCCTACTTTCCCCATTTAAGCTACATAGGTCTTTCCACTTGGTGGAGTGCGGTTTAGGCCAGGCTTTTCCATTCATCAACGGTAATGGGCCGCCCTAAAATTTCTCCGACTTCATTTAACATCGTACGCAACTGTGGAACTGAGTATTCAGCATTTGATGGTATGCTCAAACGATGGTTTTGATAGACCATGAATTGGTGGCGTGTTCCTGAGTAGGGTCCAACAAAACCAACTTGTCGTATTCGTTTGATGAAGTCACGTCGTTTACAAGGCTGCCATCGACTCATACGTGGGTTCCTGATTCAAATCATATCCGGCTATAACTGGAATAGGGTGTCCTAATTTCAAGCCAACCAGCACCCAATCTTCAAGCGTTGAGCGCAGTTCATTTTCACACTCACGCAATGTCATGCCAAAAGCGATCACCCCCTTGCAAGATGGAATACGCCCGGAAAATGTGCCGTCTTCAAGCTTGTCATACTCTGCTTGAGATAGGGCATTTTCAATGTAACCTGTGAGAATAAATCGTAACATTGGCTTGCATCCTCCGCGACTTGATTTTATACCAAAATCAGCACATGACGCCAAGGAAGAACAGAAAGCGTCTGCCCTTGTTGTCCCTTTTCAAACAGTCTTCAAATCACTGATGTTCCTTGGCCACCCTTTCTTGTTGCTCGGCCATGGGAATGGCAGCTGTATGCGCAGGGTCTTGTAGCCCTGCCGGCGCGCACCAATCTTGTATAGTTTGGAGAGGTTTTCGACACTAATGGCTATGTCACTCATAAGCAATCCGTGCTGAGTGCCTTGTGCTTGGTCCTTCGTTCCTTGAGCCTTATGCTTTGTTGCACTTGGAGGCCTGATTGTGCCTTTGTCTCAGGCCAAAGCTGGGTCCTGTTCTTCCCGACGTGATATATTCTCCAGGGCGGTACCAATATCCTGACGGACTAAGTCCAGTTCATATGCCTGTTGAAGGTTTAACCAGATATGGGGGCCGGTGCCGAACCACTTGCCGAGCCTTAGTGCGGTGTCAGCCGTAATTGCTCTTTTGCCTCCGATGATCTGGGAAACTCGGTTTGTAGGCACATGAATGGCTCTCGCCAACTGAGCAGCATTCATGCCAAGTTCTGTGAGTTCATCCGCCAGAATTTCTCCTGGGTGGATAGGTTTGCGTGCCATTTTCAACCTCCTTAATGGTAATCAGTGATCTCCACCAGGTTCGGCCCGTCCTGCCGCCACTCAAAACATATCCTCCACTGGTCATTGATGCGGATGCTGTACTGACCTTTGCGGTCACCCCCCAATGCTTTGAAACGATTGCTCGGTAACCGCATCAAGGCTTCAAGTCTGTCCGCAGCATCCAGTACCCGGAGGCGCTTTTCAGCCTGGCGAGTAAATGATTGAAATGCTGGAACTCGGTCACCCTCGAATAGCCGTCGTGTCTGTTTGTTTTTGAAGCTTTGGATCACCCTTTTATACTCTACAGGTAAATACGTAATACGTCAAGCGTACGATTATACGAGGGGATGGTACCGCTGACATAGTTGCTACATCACCGCAATAAAGCTGATATTCAGGAAAATCTTCTTTTAAGGCTACGCGAGTGAAGAGCGGATATGCCATACTTAAGCCTCCTTGTGTCGTCGGAAGACGACGGCATGGGGCATGGAGCAGAGAGCGGAGGGCCGAGGGCTGAAAGCGGGAAGATTTACACTTTGGACTTTGCTCTCAGCTCTTTGCGCTAAGCGGCGAAACGGAGCAGTAAGGGTACCCATAACGGATTCACGCAACCTTTTGTAGCCCTGCCGGCTGGCACCAATCTTGATAGCAGGAATTTCCTTTTCTTTTAGCGGCGTAGCCGCGTCGCATAAAATCGTGAAGCGATTTTATAACTTGTACAGTTTGGAGAGGTTTTCGACTCTGATTGCTACGTCACTCATGATGTTAATAGCTTAGAGCAAAGGGCATAGAGCAGAGAGCTACTACCAACGCACAAGACCGCCAACTGAAACTGTTTATCGTGCCTTGTGAAAAATGGGGTCAAATCTTTCGTCTTGACAATTGAAGCTGCATGAATTGTTTTTTCGGCAAGAAAGATTTTGCCATCCTCCCGCCCGACTTTTTCTTAAGGTCTTTATCTCTGACAAGGCCAAAAATATTTCAGGGTGTCGGTCATCCTTGTCCGAAAAGCCGTTTGCCTCAACTTTGGAAGGCTGCTAAATTCTTTTCCTTTTTCCCTACAGACAAGTACGCACCAATAAACGCAAAATACAAGGTGATAAGAATTTGTATTATCGACATCGTTTATTACTCCTTAATTTTTCTTCAAAAATGCCGGAAGCATCCTGTACGCCTCATTCTCAAAGCCATAGCTCACACTCTTCAACTGCCCAGAACTCATCCTTTCGCAACTCATTACGGCTATTGCTGCGTCCCACTAACTCTGAGGTCAAATCTTTCATACCGTACCAAAGGGATTGCCTCAGTCTACGACAGAACTTCTTGGAGACGTTTTCTGTTTTTACTAAGGTATCGGGCATGGGATAGAGACCTTACTTATGTTAGACAGGATTAACAGGATTTCACAGATTTTTCTCAGTTTCCTGAGGAAACAGAGAAACCTCAATCCGCCTGCCTGCCCCGCCTGCCCCGCCTGCCCTGTGGAATGCGGAGCATATTCCTCCGGGGTAGGTGGGAACTATCGTATCGGGGTGGAATGTTTACCCCGCCTGCCCCATAGGTAGGAACTATCGTATCGGGGTGGAATGCTTGCCCCATGGAATGCGTAGCGTATTCCTCTGGGGCAAGGTTATTCCACCGGGACGGCGGAAGGGAACTCTTCATTTTGCCATGGGAATAGGGGACGAACCCCTAATCCTGAGCTTCGCTTTGTACAATTTCGGAGGTTCTTTCTACAAAATCTTCTATCTTACCAGAAAACGAACTAATCCTTCCTTTTTCGTCGTGCAGATGGTCTGGAAAGTGTGACAGCTTGTGGCCCTTATAATCGACTCGATGGTGGGGAAGGGAATCAGCCCGAATGATGCTGTGCTTGCTTTTGTCCAAAAGATTATAGCTGTAAACTTTGACTACAAGTATGTGCTCTATAAAATCGTATTCCTCATCGATACGTAGGAGATGCCCTCTTCGACTGATCTCCACAAGAACTTGAAGATAGCCAGAGATCAAAGCAAGCTCCACAAGGGAGGGAAATTCAATGTGAAATTCATGTAGAGGGCGGAATTTCTCGGTTATAAGATCATAGATCAGCCAACAACGATTGATAATTAGCCTCCGCTGGTAGGAATTATACAACACCCGTAGTAATCTCCTCAATCGAGAATCTTGATTGAAGTGCCCGAAAGTAGCTTCTGTAACACATGGCCCATGCAATAAAATCTGGGGTGTCCTCTGCGGGGGTTCCAACTATCAACTTGTAGAATATCTCTGAGCGCAGGTTATATTTTTCCTCATACTCGTGAAGCTGTTGGGACAACTTAGCGATGGCCGTATCCGTCGACAGCTCAAGGTTACTGATCTCCCGGATAAATTTCTCTTTGGACATCTTCATATGCTTTTTACCTCCTCTATCCAACGCCATCATTTTTCTCCAATTACAACAGATTACCAGCTTAATAGTTAACTTCGAAACCACAGATTACACAGATCCGCATATTCCGATCATGAAATAACCGGAACCGAGCTTGTCTGGCGGCCGGCCCAGCTAATGTATTGTAATTTCACTAAAAAGCTTTCCGGGAAAGACCCTATTATTTTGGTTATATTACACAAAAAGCGCTAAAAAAGCACCTGTTTTTTCGCTTTAACCCACTTAGTGCATAAACTTAACTTTGCCACATTTAACAAAGTCGGCCAGTTAATGCCATCGGCCAATGAGTTCAGCACCCAGGTCTTTCATGCCGTGGCAGAGGGAGCGTTTGAGGCGGCGGCAGAACTTCTTTGAAGCGTTTTCAACTTTGATTGCTATGTCACTCATGGTTCAACTCGCAAAGCGCAGGGCGCATAGGGCACAGTGAAAGGAGCAAGGTGCAAAGCGCAGGGGGCATAGAGCAAAGGGCATAGAGCAGAGAGCTAAGAGTAGAGAGTAAATACGCTCGAATTGCTTGCGCTGCTGAATCTCTGCTTGACAATTATCCAACCATCACCTATACTTCAACTCGCATTATCCTTTTGTGCCTAAGAAACAAGGAGCGACCTATGAACGAACAGTCTTGGCAGCGTATCAGCATAGACCCCAAGGTCATGATCGGCAAGCCGGTCGTCCGGGGGACTCGTATCCCGGTGGAGCTCATCGTACGGATGTTGGCACAAGGCGTCCCCGAAAGTGACATCCTGCGGGAATACCCGCGTTTGCAGCCTGATGACGTCCGCGCTGCCCTGGCCTACGCGGCCCAAGTGTTGGCCAACGAAGACGTTTTCCCCCTCGCCGTGCCTGCGTAGTTGGAAGCTACTATGCATTTCATCGTAGACGAGTCCACCGGTATGGCGGTAGTCGAATACTTGCGTAGTGTGGGCCATGATGTGCTTGCTGTTGCTGAAATAATGCCTCAAGTTATAAAATCGCTTCGCGATTTTATGTAACGCGGCTTCGCCGCTTAGAAAAGGAAATTCCTATACTATCAAGCTGATGATTTCGACATCCTGGCTCGGGCTGGAAGCGAGGGACGCA
>JAQYWL010000238.1 GCA_030145035.1 Desulfobacteria bacterium
AACGAGCATACAGGTGATCCGATTCTAAAGCGGGTCACTGTTTGAGCGTATTAGTGAGCGTTAAGAAAGAACAGCAGAATGCTATGTTTCTTCTAAGGGGTAAATGATATCCGCCACAATCGAAGTTATTTACAGAAGTTATTCCCTGTTCTTTCTTTACGCTCACTTATGCGCGAGTTTGAGCCGGTTTGGAATCGGATTGCCTGTATGCGATAATGTTTTCAAAGAACTAAAATGTTACGACGAAAGGGGAAATAGACGCGGTTATGCAAGGAAGCAACAGCACTTTCATGTCTGATATCAACGTCACGCCCATGGTAGATGTGATGTTGGTCCTGCTTATCATTTTTATGGTCACAGCACCTATGATGATGCAAGGGGTATCTGTATCACTGCCTCAGACCACATCCAAGCCCCTTCCGGCAGAAAAGGAACATCTCATCATAACCGTCGACCGCAGCCAGCAGATCTATATCAATGATTATAAGGTAGCTCTGGAGGCCCTTCAGGCTAAACTGAAAAAGATCTGTGAAGGGCGTCCCGATCAGAAGGTCTACCTCCGTGCTGACAAGACCGTGCCCTATGGGGTCGTCATCCGCGTTATGTCAGAGGTGAAGAACGCTGGTATGGAAAAGTTGGGGATGGTCACAGAGCCCCTGAAAGAGATTGGTAAGAGACGCTAGCAGGAAGAACTGAGCTCATGCCTGCCCGTACAGATGTTTTGGACCAGGGCCGTGGCGCAGGCCGAATCTGGGTCGGGATGACGGGCCTTTCTATATTGTGCCATGTCCTTTTTTTTTCCGGTGTTCTCTTCCTGCCAGAGTTGCAATTTACCGGACCGTACATACCTTCTGCGGTTGAGGTGGACCTGGTAAGTCTCCCCCAGGTCGAATCCGAGCCACAAGCAGACCCTGATCAGGTATTCCCCTCCTCTCTGGCTGAGGTGAAAGGATCTCCTCTTGAGCCCGTGAAGCCGGCTGAACAGCCTAAACCTCCAAAGCCGGCAAAAGAGTTAGAATCGGTGAAACCAAAGGAAAAGCCGGTAGAGGCTGTGGACACAAAACCTGAGGAGGCTTCTGACAAACCAATATCCATGGCCCCAAGGCCATTGCAAGTAAAAAGATCGCTCAAACAAAAGACCTACAATGCGTCCAGGGTTATCAGGAGTGCAATTGCAAGAATCGAGAAGGAAGCCCCCAAATCAAGGCCTCGTCCCGTGCTTCAGGCCATTGAAAAGTTAAGAGAGGAAGTTGAAAGTCACGGAGGGGTTGTTACGAGGGGCGGCATGGCCAGAAGCGGGGTGAGTAAGAAAACACTGGAACTTCTGGATATTTACAACGCTGAAATCTGGCATCGGATACAGAAAAACTGGGCCTTTTCCGAGGAGATGGTTCGAGGTCGCACCGATTTGGAAGCCACCATCATTGTGAAGATCATGAGGGAAGGTGAGATACGGGATATCTGGTTTGAAAAAAGGTCGGGCAACAGCTATTTTGATGATTCGGTGTTTAAGGCTGTGAAAAAATCTGATCCGTTACCTCCATTGCCTGAAGGATATCTTGGTCCCTTTTATGATGTTGGGTTTAGATTCAACCTTTCTGAATTGCAAAGAAGATACTGAAGGTTGTAAAAATTTGAAGAGATCACATCTGGCCGTAATTCTCGTGCTTTTTATTACACTGGTGGCCTGTTCAAACAGACCTTGCCAGGCGCGTGTTTACATCGATATTAACGCCCCGTATCTGAGGAAAATTCCAACTGCCATCCCGATTTTCAAGGACATGACCGCAGGGCAGAGCCATGCTCAGCTTGCCAGGATGCTTTCTGATCTCCTGACAGAAACAGTAAAGTTTACTGGTTTCTTTAAGATACTTGACCGAGAAAGCTTTCTTGAGGACCCCCAAAAGGCGAGCTTAATGCAGCATACGATCAATTTCAAGAACTGGACCGACATAGGTGCCGAACTCTTGATCAAGGGCGGGTTCCAGTACAACGGGGACGTGCTTGAGGTCGAACTTCGGCTCTTTGATACCTTTGGTGGCCGTCTGATCGTGGGCAGGCGGTATACGGGACGACAAAAGGATCACAGGCGTATAATACATCGCTTTTGTGATGAGGTCATCCTTCGTTTGACGGGCCACCGCGGCATTTTCAGCACCCAGATTGCATTGGTGTCAACCACAACAGGAACCAAGGAGATCTATATTGCAGATTTTGACGGATACAACTCAAGACAGTTTACCAATACTGGAACGATTACCCTGTTTCCCGACTGGTCCTCAGACGGCAGGTGGTTGGCGTACACGGATTACAGGCACGGAAAGCCAGAGCTTTTTATCAGACACATCAAGGAGAAACGGGGCTCTGTGGTAAGTTTTGAGGGATCAAGCATCACACCTGCTTGGGTTCCGGAAAAGTTTGCTCTGGCGGCCTCCCTTTCCCATGAAGGCAACCCGGCGATCTATCTGTTGAGTGGAAACGGAAAGATTACGAGAAAGTTGACACGCCATTGGGGCATCGATGTTGCACCTACGTGGTCGCCTGACGGTAAAGAGTTTGCCTTTGTTTCGAACCGATCAGGGTCTCCTCAAATCTTCATCAAGAACATCGAAAACGGCAATGTCCGCAGGCTGACCTACAAAGGAAATTACAATACCTCACCCCAGTGGTCACCCCGGGGGAACTACATAGCCTATGTGGGATTGAAAGACGGTCACCTTGATATTTACCTGATCGGGATAGACGGAAAGGGCCCGATTGAACTGACCCGGGATGCTGGAAACAACGAATCGCCAACCTGGTCTCCGGACGGCACCCTCATTGCGTTTAGTTCCACCAGGGAAGGGCCATCCAGGGTCTATGTGATGAATGCTAACGGGACGGACCAGCGTCGTCTGTTGCTCCTTGAGGGTGAGCAGACAAACCCGAGTTGGTCGCCACGGCTTACCAGCGATTGAAGTTCCGGGGTTGATCATAAGTTTGACCATAGTTTTAAGACGTGTTGATACCCTTTTGGAGCTTTTAATAACCAGTATCTGAACGTATTGCTTTACCCCCCCCACCCTTCCCTCCCCCTTGAAGGCCTCCGGCTCGTAGAGCCTACGCCTCGGAGAGGGGAGGGTTTGGGTGTGGGTGGGGAAGTGGCTCATGATGCAATTAAGCCTGAAGTCCTTGATACGTTGCGGAATTTGAGCGCTTGACTTTTTTCCGGGTTTCAAGTATCTGACTGTTCAACTTTTGCTTCAGAGGAGGTGGAATTATGAGAAATAGGTTCTGGAGAGTTTTGGTGCTTCTGTTGGTGATTCCGGGGCTCATGTTTGCAGCTTCTTGTGCCAAGAAACCGGTGGTGTCTGAGCCTGGGGTGACTCCTGCAGTAGGAGAGGAAGTCGAGGCAAAGCGTCTGACGGCAGAGGAGAAGGCCCGGGCAGAGGAAGAGCGGCGTCTACGGGAAGAACGGCTGCGGGAACAAGCCATGGAGCGCAAAGAGTTGGCTGAGAGGGAAAGATTCCTGAATGAAGACATTCACTTCGAGTTTGATAGGTCGAGGCTCCTTCCTGAGGCGAAGAAAATTCTCAGGCGTAAGGCAAAATGGCTTGGGGTACACAATGACGTTTCGGTTATTGTCGAAGGCCATTGTGACGAGCGCGGGACCAACGAGTACAATATGGCCCTCGGGGATCGACGTGCTCGGAGTGCCAAGACTTTTTTGGTGGATATGGGGATCAGTCGGGGACGACTGACAATAATCAGTTATGGCGAGGAGAGACCTGTTGATTCGCGGCACAATGAAAAAGCATGGGGCAAGAACAGACGGGCTCACTTTGTCATAGACTAAGAGACTATCATAATCATTATCGGTGTTTCTTGTGCCCGCCCTGGCGCATATTTCATGGTAACTACTCAGGTTCAAAGTTCCAAGGTTCACGGTTCAGAGATTAACCTGTCAACGGTCAACAGTGAACCGTGAACCCGAGCAGTTACAAAAGCGCAAAGTAGCCAACCGTGAACCGTGAACCTGACAACCTGAGTAGTTACATTTCATGTATATAAGCGCATAGCCAGATAACCCGGACTGGGCCAGGGTTTGTTTGGTTAACACTCAAAAAACCCAATAAACCCGAACGGTTGGTGTAGCTGCAGGGTCGGCTTTATGTCGACCGCCACAGGGCTATACCTGGGTTGAGCGGTTCAACGTTCACGGTTCCCGGTTGAAGAGCCCCTGGCCCAGACCCTGGCCCAGACCGGGATTATGAGCTAACTAGATTAATTTAAGCACGTCGCGCCAGGGCGGGCCGGGACTACATGGGCACCAAAATCATCTTGGGATGTCGCGCCAGGGCAGGCCTAACTG
>JAQYWL010000229.1 GCA_030145035.1 Desulfobacteria bacterium
AAAAAAATCTCCTATCAGCAAGATTCGAAACATCGGCATCATTGCACATATTGATGCTGGTAAGACAACCATCACAGAGCGAATACTTTACTATACGGGTCGATCCTACAAGATGGGTGAGGTCCACAATGGTGAGGCGGTCATGGACTGGATGCCGGATGAGCAGGAGCGCGGAATCACCATCACCTCGGCAGTGACAACCTGCCACTGGAAGGGTGCTGAGATCCACATCATTGACACACCGGGACATGTCGATTTCACCATTGAGGTGGAGCGGTCCCTCAGGGTTTTAGATGGGGCGATTGGCGTATTCTGTGCAGTAGGGGGTGTACAACCCCAGTCAGAGACGGTCTGGCATCAGGCGGACAAATACCGTGTGCCTAAGATTGCATTTGTGAATAAGCTGGATCGTGCCGGCGCCGATTTCTTTGGAACCGTTCAGATGATGTGTGATCGTCTGGGTGCCAACCCTCTCATAATGCAGATACCAGCAGGGACGGAGGAATCCTTTCAAGGGGTGATTGACCTGCTAGGTATGAAACAATTCATCTGGGATGAAGAGACTCTGGGGGCAACGTTCAGGGCCACAGACATTCCCGAAGGCTTGATGGAAACGGCCCTCAAGCACCGGGAAAAGCTCGTTGAATCAGTGGCAGAGGTTGACGATCAAATAATGGAAGCCTACCTTGCCGAAACCCCTATGACGACTGAGATGCTTGTTCCCGTCATCCGAAGGGCCACCGCTTCGCTCAAGCTTGTTCCTGTTTTTTGTGGCGCTGCTCTCAAGAACAGGGGCATACAGCCGCTGCTTGATGGCATAGTTGACTTTCTCCCGAGTCCTCTGGATGTGCCACCCATGGAGGGCATAGACCCCGACACAGGGCAAGTGAAGAAGGCACACCCTTCAGACGGATCGCCTCTAACTGCTTTGGTGTTTAAGGTCATGATGGACCAGGGCCGGAGATTAAACTTTGTGCGGGTCTATTCAGGCAGGCTAAATACAGGTGACGAAATTCTCAATCCCACCAGACAAACAAAGGAAAAAGTGGCCAGAATCCTTGCCATGCACGCCAACAAGCGCGAGCGTATCAGTGAGGCGCATGTCGGAAACATCGTAGGGGTCGTAGGCCTGAAGGCCTCGGTCACTGGCGACACCCTTTGTGATCCGTCAAACCCTATTGTGCTTGAACCGATTGATGCTTACGAGCCTGTGATCTCTGTGGCTGTGGAGCCCAGGACGCATGCTGATCAGGAAAAAATCGAGCAGGCTCTTAGCAAGCTGGAGGCTGAAGACCCTACATTCCGGGTCAAGCATGATGAGGACACCGGGCAGATTGTCATCTCCGGTATGGGAGAGCTTCACCTTGAGATCCTGGTGGGCCGTTTAAGGCGTGATTTCCACACACAAGTCAATGTGGGCAAGCCTCATGTTGTCTGTAAGGAGACCGTCGAGCAGGCGGCCCAGGCAGTTGCCGTATTTGAAAAAGAGATTGGGGGGATTCGTCACTTTGGCGAGGTGCTGCTTGAGTTGTCACCCAGGGAGCGTGGGAAGGGGAATTGGTTCGTAAACAGCTTACCTGACGAATCGTTGCCGGCAGAATTCGTTCCGGCTATTGAACAGGGTGTAACGGAATCGTTGGAAAGTGGCGTGCTCCTGGGATATCCTGTTGTGGATGTGGCGGTTGCCCTAATTGGCGGCACGTACAAAGAATCTTTTTCCAGTCATCTGGCCTTCAAGGTCGCTGCCTCCATGGCTTGCAAGGAGGGGCTTCAAAAGGCAAGGCCGCTTCTGTTGGAACCAATCATGGCTGTGCAGATCCTGGTCCCTGTGGCCTTCATGGGGGATGTTATCGGGGATATCAATGCACGGGGAGGCAAGATTGAACACCTGGAACAAAAGGGTGAGATACAGATCATAGACGCAACCATACCTTTGTCTAAAATGTTTGGCTATTCAACGGCCCTCCGCTCTGCCACCCAGGGGCGCGGGACCTTTACCATGCACTTTTCTCATTATGATCGTGCCCTTGAGTCCCAGAAAGCTCTTTAAGGGCCTTCTCAATGCTCAGCCTCCTTTCAGTGTCTTTGCCCACCAAATTGAGGGCACGATTCAGGTGGAACTTCGCATTTTTAAAGCGTCCTCTTTCCTTATAGTAAATTCCGAGGTGGTAGTGGGCCTCCCCCAGGTTGCCAAGCTTTCCGTAAGTTTCCCCTAAATAATAAGTGCCGGGCAAGTAATCGGGTGCCGTGTTCACAAGGGTCTTGAAGCTGTCCAGGGCTCCTTGCAGATCCCCCATCTCCATTTGCGCTCGCCCTAAAAGGAACCATCCCTCCGGGTCTTTTGGGCTGAAGGCAAGGGCCCCCTTTAGAGTCTTCAAGGCGCTGGCATAGTTGCCCATGTGAAAATAGGTCTTGCCAAGATCCCGGAGAATGTCCCGGTCCAGAGGGCGGAATTGCACAGCCCTTTTTAGGTTTTCCACCGCCTCTTCCTTCTTTCCGCCTCGGTCGAGGACAAGCCCCTTGCCATAATATGCCAGGGCGTCTTCAGAGTTTTTTCGGAGTTGGGAATCAAATGTGCTGTGGGCTGCCCCAGCATCGCCATAAAGGGCGATCAACTTGGTGCGGACTTTGCGGAAGCCTGTGGGATCTACAGGACGAACCGATTTGGCCCTTTCGGGGTGGGTCTGGATCCAGGTGTCAAGGTAAGCCATCCTGGTTTCAATGGCCGGATGGGTAGTCACATAAGACGGAATATGTTCAGGGCCGAACCATCGTTTGGCGCGTATCTTCTGTAACACCTTCAGGAGCCCTCCACCGCCGTATCCAGCCTTGGTCAGGTATTTGAGCCCGACCTGGTCGGCCTCAGCCTCGTTCTCGCGGCTGTACTTCAGGGAAAGGGACTGGCCGGCTGCAATCGAACTGGTGGTAATAGCGCCCGCGGCCGCGGCGCTTCCGCCCAGAAAAATTCCTGTCAGAACACCGGCCAGTGTGGCCAGCCCGATTTTTTTTTGCCGTTCTATTTGCTTGGAGATGTGGCGGCATAACACATGAGCAATCTCATGGGCGAGAATACCAGCCAGTTCTTCTTCACTCTCCATGGCAGCAAGGAGACCGCTGTTGATGAATACGTGGCCTGCGGGTGCGGCAAAGGCATTGTAAACATCTTCCTTGACCACGTAGAAATGAAAATCAAAGGGTGGGGTCGGGAGCTGTGCCACAATATGCTGGCCTATCGTGTTGACATAGTTTACGACGGACGGATCTTCAATGAGCACGAGGTGTTTCTTGACATAGAGCATGAGTTTCTTGCCCAGCTCCTTTTCCTCCTTGGTCGTCAAACAAATATAAGATGAGGGAAATGGATAGGCTTCAGAGCCGCTTCCTATGGTAATGGATATTATGAGAAGTGTTGCTATGGCTATTCTTGTAAGGCGCATGGTATGATTGATTGGTTACGAGTTTCCCGCAAGATGGGCCAATACTACAGCGACATTTTCATAATAAGCATTTGAAATAATATGAATTGCTATAATTATGTCATTATACGTCAAAATAGCATTTGGAGTTTATCCCTGGCCCAGACCTGGACTATAGGCTTAGCAGATTAATTTTAGCACGTAGCGCCAGGGCAGGCCGTAAGGATTTTATTCATAGGGATTAAGTAAGTCCTGCCGGATAAAAGGCTTACGCCTTAATTCCCGTGCTGTTGGTGGTCACTCGAGTTGAGTTTCGGAATGGACGCGACGTGAATTTCCAAGCACTACGTCAAAAAGAGTTGCTGAGTACCAAGTTCACTTTATTTCAAAACATAATCGTGGACGATGAATAAATCAAGGAAAACCTGGACGGGCTCTTTTTGTTGGCCAGGTGGTTATAACTTTGAAAAAGACCGATTTTGTGGTAGAAAACCTTTCAGTGAGTCACATTATTTGCATAGCGAATCAAAAGGGGGGCGTGGGCAAAACCACTACTGCGGTGAACCTTGGCGCTGCCCTTGCTGTGGCCGAGCGCAAGACCCTGCTCGTTGACTGCGATCCCCAGGGAAACGCGACTACTGGCGTTGGTATTAACAAGGCCGAGGTTTCTAAGAACCTCTATCACGGCTTGATTCAAAAGGACTCCGTTGAAGGCCTTGTGGTAGATACCGACATGGCTCATCTAAAGGTTCTTCCTGCATGTATTGACCTGATCGGGGCTGAGGTGGAGTTGGTCTCACAGCCAAATCGGGAAACCTTCCTCCAGGAGCTCCTGAGACCCCTTGCTGACGAATACGCTTACATGCTGCTTGATTGTCCCCCTTCCTTAAGCCTTCTTACTGTAAACGCCCTGACGGCAGCCCACACTTTGTTGATTCCTTTGCAGTGCGAATTCTATGCCTTAGAAGGTCTAAGCCAGCTCCTTCAAACCTTCAGGCGCATCAAGAAGCACCTGAATCCCGGGCTCGTCATTGAAGGGGTGCTCCTGACTATGTTCGATAGGCGAAACAACCTCTCGCATCAGGTTGCCGAAGAGGCCGAGAAATTCTTTAAGAATTTGGTTTTCGAGACACGTATCCCGAGAAACGTGAGACTGGGAGAAGCCCCCAGTTTTGGAAAGCCCATACTTCTTTACGATATCACATCCCTGGGGGCCCAGAGCTATCTGGCCCTGGCCAAAGAAATCATGAACGGTGGGAGGACACGGTATGCCTAAAAAACAGGCATTGGGTCGGGGTCTCGACGCCCTCATACCTGACGTGGAAGTATCGGACTTAGAGCCAAGCTCCTTTTTTTATTGTGATATTGACTCGATTCGGCCCAATCCGTATCAGCCGAGGCAGCGTTTGTCCGGACAGGAGCTAAAGGACTTATCAGACTCTATCAAGGAGAAAGGGATTATTCAGCCCATCGTTGTGCGCACGGTTCCCACGGGCTATGAATTGATTGTTGGAGAGCGCCGCTGGCGGGCAGCTCGTACGGCTGGGCTCAAACAGGTGCCGGTGGTCGTCAAGGATGTCTCTGGGGCCGAGATGGTGGAGATGGCTTTGGTGGAAAATATCCAACGGCAAGACCTGAATCCTCTGGAGAAGGCCGAGGCCTATCATCGCCTGATCAGGGAATTTGGCCTTACCCAGGAGGATGTAGCCAAGCGCGTGGGTCAGGATCGCTCTACTGTAGCCAATTTTTTGCGCCTTCGGAATCTGCCTCAACCGATCCAGACAGACATCGTCAACAACACCTTAAGCATGGGCCATGCAAGGGCGCTTCTGGGTGCCGAGACCCCTGCTCAGCAAAAAGAGGCCTGGCGCCGCATAGTTTCTAAGAATCTCTCTGTCCGGGCCGCTGAGGCCCTGGTCAAGAAACTCAAAGAGCACAAGCCCGGGACTTCGACCGCAAAGGCCCGGTCATCAGAGGATATCTATATGGAGAGCCTGGCCGATGATCTGACCCTGCACCTTGGCACCAGGGTACGTATCATACGGCGGGGAAAGCGGGGAAGAGTTGAAATCGATTTTCACGGCAATGATGACTTAGAGCGACTCATTGCTCGTCTAAAAGGCTCTTCGTGATTGATTTACAGGAATTTTCTTTTTGAAGCGGCGAAGGCGCGTTTTATAAAATCGCGTAGCGATTTTATCATGTCCATTCACATCCTCATAGACGGCTACAATCTGATCCGTCAGTCTCCGGCCTTGAGCGACATTGACCGCCGCAGTTTGGAGGAGGGCCGGGAGGCTCTGCTCGAATGTCTGGCTTCTTATAAAAGGGTCAAACATCACCCCATTACGGTGGTCTTTGACGGGGCAGGTGCCGACATCCACATGGAACGAAGAACCCGCTGGAAGGGAATCGCTGTTGTCTTTTCGCGCCCCGGGGAGTTGGCCGACAGTGTTATCAAGCGCATAGTGAACCGGGAACGGGAGCGGGCCGTTGTGGTTACTTCCGACAGGGATATTGCTGATTTTGCTGCCAAACACGGGGCGGAAACCATAGACTCAATAGAGTTTGAAGGCAAGATGAAGATGGCCACGCAGCCTGATATGAATCTGACCGATTTAACGGAGAGAGAAGAGGAAGGCTGGATACCCACTACAAGAAAGAAGGGCTCTTCACGCCGCACATCTAAGCGAGAGCGTAAAAGGCGTGTCAGGACAAGAAAGCTTTAAAGTACGCAATGACAATACCTCTG
>JAQYWL010000382.1 GCA_030145035.1 Desulfobacteria bacterium
CTTTCAGCTATGAGCTTTCAGCTATCACCTATGAGCTATGAGCTGTGCACCTCAAACCTGACGCCGCGAAGCGCTTGCTATCAACTACTGAAAATGTCAAATGTTGAGACCTGACCCCTATGTTTCTTCCGGTCTACGATCTCTGACATCATTATTAGCCTTGAGCGGAGCATTTGCTTATATCGTTTCCTTGCGCCCCATTAGCAAATGGGTTCTCTTCATGTCGGCCATTCTTATTGCTGTAGCCGTAAACATTTTTCGATTAACATCGACCGCGGTTTTGGCCCAAAGGTTTGGAGCCGAGGTGGCTGAAGGTTTTCTGCACGAAATCTCAGGAATATTAGTCTTTGTCATCGCCTTTGTCCTTCTTTTTACCGTATACTCCCTCCTGTCAAAACTCGAACAGCGGTTAGTCCGACAGGATTTACACGATTAACCAGATAGTATACCTTCTGCCTATTAGAAGACACTGTCGATGGCTTTTTTAATGCTGTCTTAAGGTTGATCAAAGATCAGAGCCTGAAGAAACGCCTCGGAGCAAAGGCGCGGAAGTTTGTGCTGGCAAACTACGACTGGCCCACCAACATGAAACAACTTGAGAATCTTTTGCATGCATGATATTATCAAAAATTATAATGCTGCAAATTAAAACTGAGAGGCTGCAGCATAGAATGAAACACTACCTATCGGTCGAACCTTATTTCAAAACTTCGACTTTTTACCCTTTCGTCGTCGCTATCTTGCAGAGGTTGAAAATGCCCCTTTTTGATCAGGAAAAGCAGCAATTATGAGCTTTTTGGGGCACCCATCCGGGCGAAGAGAACGGCCCACGTCAGTTGGCAAATCCTAAACTGTTTGAGGCCCTTGGGCCGAGTATGAGCGCAGAGGTTGCACCTGACGGCTTGAACAGAGGCACTCCGCTTCGCTCTGTGTTAGGATTTAGTGAGCAAAGTTCCCCTCCCGTGGTTCAAAAAGTTCATATAAAGGAGTCAAAAGGGGTTGTGTAAAGGTCCCAACAATAGACCATTACTCGCAAACTTCGCGTTTTTTCCGGCAAGAAATTTCCTGCTGCGACCAATTACTCATGGAGGCAGACATGGCAGAAATAGTATTGAAAACCGATAAACCGAATAAGGCTGCTGTGGTTTTGAGAGAGGCATTGGAAACAGAAACCTCACGCTTAAAATACAGCTTAAGCCTTGCAAAAAAACGGCTGAAAAGATTTGAAGCTAAATACAATATTTCATCAAAGAAATTCATGAGCGAGTGGAGTGCCGAAGACTTGAAGGGCGAGGATTTGGAATACGTAGAATGGGCTGGAGAGTATCAGTTATTTTCAAGATTGAATGAACGTTTGGCTGTTTTGAAAAGTATAGAAAATGTTGCTTTGTAATTACCTCCAATTGTTCCGGCGAGGTATAGAAAGGCTTGAAAATTACGGCTACACTGAATCTATAAATATCAAAGAAGAAATACGGCCAAATAAGCAAGCTATCATAAAGGCAAAAATCGTCCTCGTCGATAGCTCGGTCTTACATATCAAGGAATACATTGATGCCAAACACAAAATGGAAAAGGTAAGCTACGCTTATCAATATCAGGATAGAAATGGTAAACTGATCTTCAGATACGACAATGCGGTTCATAGGCCTGCATTGCGGTTCAGGGAACACAAACATACAAAGGACGGGCTTATAATTGAAGCCTCTCTGCCGGATATATCAGATATTGTAGATGAGGTAGCCGGATATGTGTAACACGTAACTCGCTGTCAAACCATTCGAATAACTTGAACGCCAACGCACTCTTCGATATAGTCGTCAAATAACGAATTTCCAAAACTCTCTCAAATAAGAATGCGTTTTGCGCTTTGCTCCATGCGCTCTGCGCCCTGCGCTTTGCCAATACAGGCGGATAGCTCAGCGGAAGAGCCTCAATCCTTGGGCCGTGGAACAAACAACTTTCAAATCCGCAAGAATTCGCATATCGATGATAGGCTCATTTCAAGTACCGAGCCGGGGACCTATTATTCCTCTGGCCTTACACGGGGAGTGTCGGGTGGTTCGATTCCCCCTCCGCCTACCAAAAGAAGTGGCCAGACAGGATCAACTGGATCGACATGATCTGTCAGATCTTTCCGGGAACATAAGACTTGTTGCAAGCAGGACACGCCTTGCAGGTCAATTCAATCGCCAAACATAGCCCCAACTGCCTCGACGGCGACCAATGTCAGTGTTGTCATATCAGCTAAACCAAAGACTATACTGAGACGTAGGTGCCCTCCGCGTAAGCGGATTGTTCTTTGTCGGTTTCATCTGGAAACCGACAACAAATCCAACAAATCCTGTTAATCCTGTCCAACTCGGCGCCCTTTGCGTCTTTGCGGTGAGGCCCTGGTAAATCCTGTAAATACTGTCCAACAACAAACCCAATCGTTGGCATTCTCCCCCTCGTTCATCTAAAACACTTCCTCTTCGGCAATAGCCTTATTTCCATACCCTTTTTCGACCTTGGGGGCATCCTGGCTGATAACGAGGAAGCAGAAAATACCTTGCTATCCGAGGCCATAAAGCTCGGCCAACAATTAAAAGTAGACAACATAGAACTCCGCCACATTTACCCCGTTAAATTCTTTGAAAAAGACAGCGAAGCGGATTTAACTGGGGTTTACCCCGTTAAACCTGAAAGCCATTTAACTGGGGCAATCAATCCAATAAACTTCGCAACGCGCTCGCATAAGGCCCGCATGCTCCTCAAACTCCCTGAGTCCTCAAAAACACTGATGAAATCCTTCAAATCCAAGCTAAGAAGCCAGATAAAAAAGCCCTTGAAAGAAGGCTTAACTGCAAAAATCGGGCGATTCGACGAACTGGAACAATTCTATCGCGTTTTCGCCACTAACATGAGAGACCTGGGTTCCCCGGTTCACTCAAAGAACTTGATGTGGAATGTCCTCAAAGAATTTGGAGACGAGGCCAAAATTGTTGTCATTTACAAGGGGGCCCAACCTTTGGCCTGTAGTTTAGTTGTGGGGTTTAAAGGTATGTTGGAAAATCCTTGGGCCTCGGCCCTTCGAGAATACAGTCGTCTGAGTCCTAACATGCTGCTTTACTGGACCATGCTGGAATATGCGTGTGACAATGGCTATTCATATTTTGATTTTGGCAGATCCTCTCCCAATGAGGGAACTTATAAATTCAAGACACAATGGGGCGCCAGGCCAACCACATTAAACTGGCACTATATCTCGTTGAATGGCCAAGTTGCCGTTGCAGAAGATTCTGAAAAGTCTAAATTCAATAAAGCCATCCAATACTGGCAAAAACTGCCTGTGCCGGTCACAAGGGTTATTGGGCCAAGGATAAGGAAGTATATTGGTTTATAAGGAAAGATTAGATTCACCGCAGAGATCGCTGAGGACGCGGAGAATAAGCCCTAAATCAGGACAATAAAATTCCAGTCCATCCTGTTATCCTGTCTAAGTTTTCTTCGAATTTAAAGGATATTGGCCATTTTTGAATGAAAAGCAAAAAAAATCAAAAAAAGGCTATATATTCAGACAGATACCTATTTTGAACTTGCGTTAAGTGGATACCCCGCTTAAATAATAAACGAAGGATGTCCTTATGTGACTTCAGTCTCATTTTTCTTGCATTTTGAGGCGTGAAGCGCTATTCTAATGCTGTAAAAATATCCATGGTCAGGAGAGGAGGACGGTTTATGGAAGTAAAAAGTGATTATCAAGCGAAGATACAAAATATAGCGAAAATGCTTCCTCCAGAAAAGCTGGGGGAAGTTTTGGATTTTATGGAGTTCCTTTGTCACAAGGAGAGACAATTCAATTACACTAGTGTTGAAAATAGTGCCGAGCATGTTCGAAGGCTACGAGAAGAAGAGTCATTTACTCCAGAGGGTAAGCAAAAAGATGGGCGAGAATTTCTCAAGGAACTTATCGAGTGGCAAGAATCAAACTCTTAATAGATACCGATATTTTTATAGATTACCTAAAAGGTATCTCCCCGGCAAAAGCAGTCTTTAGATCAGGGGATATTGACATTTATTGTTCTGTTTTGACTAAGAAAGAACTCTTGAATAAACCTGGTTTAAAGGATTCTGAGAGAAAGAGAATCATCAGCATCTTCAGGGGATTAAAGACTATATTGATTGATTCAGACATCTCACTTAAATATTCCCTTTTATTAGAAAAATACCATGACCGTCACCTTCAACCACCGGATGCCATAATTGCAGCTACTGCTTGGTCAAAGAAGTTACCCCTCCTAACAAGAAATAAGAGGCACTTCAGGTATATTGAAGAGATAAGGCTCAGCCCA
>JAQYWL010000035.1 GCA_030145035.1 Desulfobacteria bacterium
GAGGAATAGGCTTCGCCCCAGAGGAATAGGCTTCGCATTCCACAGGGCAGGCATTCCACAGGGCAGGCATTCCACAGGGCAGGCATTCCACAGGGCAGGCAGACACACCCCGGTACGATCATTCTGACCTACGGGGCAGGCGGGGCAGGCGGGGTAAGCATTTAACAGGGTAAATAACCCACCGATGTGACAGTGGCGAGGAAAACCATCGGGGTCGCGTCTCAACATTTGACAGAATAGCTGATAGCGAAGAGACAGAGGTCAGTGATCAGAGGGCAGAGAAGAGCTGATAACAAAGGCAGTTGACAGTGATCAGTGATCAGAAGGGCTTGGGGTCAAATCTTTCCTCTTGACAAATGGTCCGGTTTTGCGAAAGAGACACCGCAAGACACAGAAGACTTACCCATTTCACCTCAAGGTCGTAGATCCGCCGCTAGTTTGGAGGGCTGTTTTGGGTAATTCCCAGAACCAAAACAAGGTTTATTTTTAGACAGGATTGACAGGATTCCTCGGATTTTCTTTTTTTCTCAGTTCCCTCCTGCCCGCAATGCCTGCCCGCTCAAGCCTGGCTATGGCAGACGGGCTTCGCAACGCGATGGCAGGCGGGGAAGAAAAGCAAAAACCTTAATCCCTTTTCGAGGTAAGGGCTGTCCTCAAACTCTGTCTTTTCCCTTGACGGTTGGGTTACCAAATGATAGGTTTTCAACATTGGTACAGGAGGTTAGGTATGCAAGAAGAATATACTGGAAGATGGACACATCTCCATTTCAAATCAAAAGAAATCATCGACAGACTGAAGATAGATGGAGTGCGAGTGGTGGAGAGGCTCTCAGATTATCTTGAATCCTTTGACAAGCTTACCATTAATTCTAACAACCAACGAAATGACGCAATATGAAGATATATTTAGATACCAGCGCGTTGAATAGAATATTTGACGATCAATCTCAACCAAGAATATATTTGGAATCCTCATCAATGCTGGTAGTTTTTGTCCTTATTGAAAACCAGGTTGTGGATATTGTATCTTCAGATGTTTTGCTGTTTGAAAATCTTCAAAACCCGCATAATGAACGAAGGACATTTGTAGGTTTAGTTCTTGAAAGGGCCAAATCTTTCCACGCAATTAATGATAAGATTTTGAAACGAGCACAAGAAATAGAGGTCTGTGGCATCATCGGGCTTGATTCATTGCATCTGGCTTGTGCTGAACTATTAGAAGCAGATTGTTTTGTTACCTGTGATGATAAAATTCTCAAAAAGTATAGAGGAAACCTGGACGTAAAAAATCCAACAGAATTTGTCATGGATATTATTAAGGGGGAAGAAAATGATACCGAATAAAACCCTAATCATTCCAAAAAGCGACGAGATCAGGAGTGAGGCAATAGAAACGATTATTGAGCGGCTGGGAATAGCAAAGGCTGCTTTTTTTATAAGGGAAACGATGTCCCAAAAACTAGATTATCTCAAGCTCAAGGATCGACTATTTGCAGGAAAAACATCGAGTGATCTTTATGGTGAAATTAAAAAGAGTATGAATAGTGAGTAATCCTAAGGACTACATTAGCCTGGAATCCAGAGGATTAGAAACGAACGGTGTCAGACCTACACATTTGACAAAACTGTAGAACCCAGAGGCGTCAGAACTCAGAGGGTCAAGTCTCCGTTTGACGTTTCTTGTCATGGGCTGGGGCATGGGCTGGGGTCATTCTTTCCTCTTGACAATTCGCCTTAGACAGGCGCTGGAATTACAATATTGTGATACAACAGTCCTTGCCGTACCATTCACCTCCAAGATGCCCACTCCTGTATTAAGCCACCAGGCAAAAGATACTTGGTTCGCTCGACCCAGAACTGACATGTCAATAAGCTTGACTTGAAACATTGTCTATCCATCCTACTCAGTTTAGGAATAGCTCTGACAGGGTCACTTTTCGCCTTTGCAGAGATCCAATGGGTCGGTCCGCTACGTAAGGTGCATGCCATCACAACAAGACCTGAGTGGAATCAATTCAGGATTCTGGTGTTGAAGATATTTGCCTTCTGGGATTCCATGACAAAGCAAAGGACGGACGGCGCCTTGGTGCGCTTAATCACGCCCGTTTACGAATCCGAGAACCTGGAGGAGGCTGAGGCCAGGCTCCAGTATGGGCAAAAACATGGGGGTCAAACCTACACATTTGACAAAAAGAACTTTCTCAGCAGATCTTGAGCACGCCCTTTACTTTTCCAGTTTCTCGTATCAGCCTTGCGGGACGTTATTGACTCGCGCATAGTCGCGCATAGGGGACGGGGCGCATAGGGGACGGGGGGCGAAAAACATAGGGGTCAGAAAGACATTGGGGTCTTCATTCTTGACAGATAACAAAGAGCATGGGGTTGGAGGTGTGAGGCAGAGCGCAGAGGGCAGGCTGGGACAGGGTAGCTGAGCAGACGATTGGGCTGGTTGTATTAACAATTAACCTTTTGAGACCTTTTGCAACAAGTAGCCTTTGTTTCTTATTAACACCCTGTCCTTCGCTTCTATTTCCTCAATCAATTGCTTTACGTCATTCTCCGATGTAAGTTCGCCTACGTCAATCAGTGCCGCTTTGATATTGTTAATCAAGCGCTGGTTGACAAGCTCAAAATTATCGGCCATTTTCCCGTAAGCTTCGGAGGCATTACCGGCCCGGTTTTCCATGGCCTCTAATGCTCCCGCAAAAATACCGGACGCGTCTTTTCCGAGAATCAAAACCGCGTTTAATGCCTCGACCCTTGGAACTAACAATTTTAGCTGGTTGATGTTTCCGCCAGTGGCTTCAATTAGATTTTTCAGCACGCCGTCAAGGCCTTCGGCCTCGATAGCCTCCTGTCCCAGGGCAACCCCTAAATCCGCCGCAGCTTTTTGTGCCCCCACGCTTGGCGCAACTATCGCCGTCAATGCCGCTTTTAACTGTGTTACCGCCTGGCTTGTTTCAACACCCGAAGCTGTCAGGGCGGCAACCGCTGCCGCCAAATCTGAAAACGGTACGCCAGCTTGTGCCGCAATACTTGTTACATTGCCGAGAACAGGCGCAAGCTTCCCCAGGGCACCCGGCAGAGCGTACCGCTTAGCCTTGGCCATCGAACAGTGGCATTGCGATATCTGAAGCGCCGGCCAACCGTAGCGGCGAACGCAGACCATATTCCAGATCCAAAACTCGAAGGTGACGTTATGTGCTTCGATTGGCTGCATGCCCGCTATGTGCCGGAGCAGGTCGACCGGTTCAGGTGTGCCGGGGTACCACGCACGGCGACCCCGGCCGTCCTTCAGGTCGTAGTATAGGCAGATCACCTCAGTAC
>JAQYWL010000384.1 GCA_030145035.1 Desulfobacteria bacterium
AAGGAGAGAAGAAATGCTACAAATCGAGGATTTGCAGGTTAAGGTTGGCGACAAGGAAATCCTGAAAGACATCGATCTTGAGATTCATCCGGGTGAGACCCATGTCTTATTTGGCCCGAACGGGTCCGGCAAGACGTCTTTATTGATGACGATCATGGGTTATCCGCAGTACAGAGTCACCGGCGGAAAGATTTCTTTCAAAGGGGAAGACATCACCGACATGCCTGTTAACCAGCGGGCGCAGCTTGGCATCGGCGTCTCTTACCAGCGGCCACCCACGATTCATGGTGTGAAGACGAGAAAAATGGTTGAAATTTGTGCTAAAGGCAGAGTGGATGCGGAGGCCCTGGCGGAAAAGGTGAACTTTTCTGAATTCCTGGGGCGTGACATCAATGCGGGTTTTTCCGGCGGCGAGATCAAGCGCTCTGAGCTGTTGCAGTTGATGGCACAGGATCCGGACCTGTTGCTCTTTGATGAACCGGAGTCTGGTGTTGACCTGGAAAATATTCCCCTCATAGGGAACGCAATTAGCAACCTACTTCAACGAGATTTTAAGGTGAACACTGCAAAGACCCAGAAGGAGAGGCGCAAGGAACGAACGAAAATGGGCCTGATCATTACCCACACCGGTTTTATCCTGGATTATGTGACTGCGGACAAAGGGATATTACTCTATGAGGGTGTTTTGACTTGCACGAGCAATCCTCGGGAGATTTTCAGATGTATTAGCGAAGTTGGATATGGGGAGTGCTTCAGATGCGCGGTTTAGACGAAAAGGCCATACAGGCCAAGGAGAAGAAGGCAGCACTCGGCCCTGACATTGACGTTGATTCCTTTCAGTCGGAACCCGTTCACCATGATTACATTGATGATTTGGGTGCCTTGTCCGAAGCCGATAAGAAGCAGATGATCCTGGCAGGAGTGGACGCCAAGGAAAGGGAAAGGTCGGGTAGCTTTGTGCAAAAAGATACATCGGTGCTCCATGCCCATTCAAAGCAGGAAGGCTTGGAGGTGATACCGATGAAGGAGGCTCTGAAACAATATGAGTGGATAAAGGATTACTACTGGAAATTGGTGGCGGTGGACACCGACAAGTACACAGCCAGGGTTCAGCTTGACTTGCATAACGGCTATTTCATCCGGGCACTTCCGGGCAGCAAGGTGGTCTATCCTGTTCAGGCGTGCTTGTACCTGGAAAAGGAAGGCTTAGGTCAGAATATCCACAACATTGTTATCGCTGAAGAAGGATCAGAGCTTCATGTAATCACAGGTTGTGCGAGGGCCGCCCATTTACGGCGAGGGCTCCACATCGGGATCTCTGAGTTTTACGTAAAGAAGGACGCAAAGCTCAGCTTCACCATGATCCACCACTGGGCCGAAGAGATGGTGGTGCGAGCCAGATCGGTGGGAATAGTTGAGGAGGGGGGGCTTTTACTCAGCAATTATATTTCCCTGAAGCCAGTGAAGTCTGTCCAGATGTATCCGACCACTCACCTGATTGGAAAGGGGGCAGTGGCCCGTTTCTACAGCCTGCTGGTTGGTAGCCCTGGCTCTGAAATGGACATAGGCGGCCGCGTAGTCTTGAAAGAGGCAGATACCCGGGCCGAGATCATTTCCCGGGCCATCACCAACGGGGCAAAGATTATTGCCCGAGGGGACATGGTGGGTGAGGTGCCAGGGGTAAAGGCCCACCTGGAGTGCCACGGTCTCATCCTTAACGGGGGATCGATTCACGCCATACCTGAGCTGGAGGGCAAGGTGGATGGCGTGGAGATGTCTCACGAAGCAGCCGTGGGCAAGATCGCTCAAGAGGAGATTCTCTACCTTATGTCCCGTGGCCTGACTGAAGAGGAAGCCACGGCAACCATTGTGCGAGGCTTTTTGAGTGTCGATATTCCGGGCCTGCCGCCTCAACTCAAGGCTGAGATTGATCGCGCCGTGGAGCAAAGCGATAAAGATATGATGTAGATCTACTTTACCCCTTTTGCAGTCTGCGCAAATTATCTCCGGCAAACTCTATGGTGGGGTCGAGATCCAGGGCTAATTCATAATAACGAATAGCCTGTTCTTTTTCCCCCATATCCCGATAATTGGAAGCGATATTCGCATAATCGATGGCAGAACCGGGATCCAGACGGAGCACCTTCCGGAAGCATTCGATGGCCTTTTCATGCTCCTTTAACTTGAAGTAACAGAAGCCCATAAGATTATGGATGTCGGTCCTCTCATTATCATAATCTCCTGCTTTCTCTAGAACTGCGACCGCCTGTCTGTATTGACCCAGATCTTTCAAGCAGACCCCCATATAGGAGTAAGTGCTGGCAATATCTTCGTCTTTTGGATCGAGCGCCAAGGCCTCCTCAAAACACCTTATGGCCTTAGATGGCTCACTCATCCAGAGATGGCATGATCCCAAGAAAAACTTCACATAGTATTTTCTGGGGATCAGGTCGTCCACCTTCTGTAATTCGGCGATTGCCCATTCATGGTCGCCGCTTTCTGCTATCAGCTTGGCGGAAAACATACCCACGCTGGTTCCTGCGGCCCGCTCCCGAAAATGGGCACCCGGTATGATAGTATAAAAGGCGGGGATTTGAAGCCTGGGATGCGTCACATTGACGACAATGACCTCCATGCCAATTCGGGACAAGGCAGAAATAGAGTTTTCCACCTCCACCTTTATGTTGTCATGGGAAAGGTCTGGTAGTTCTGTAATATCTATCTCACCCGGGGAATGGATGACGAACTCGGCTTCTTCAAGGGTTCTAAACTTCGGGAGACCGCTGGCCACGTAGTTGGAGGATGTATTGAAGTCGCCTGCAAGCTGGGCCACTTCTGTCAGGGCACGACTTAATGCCTTCTCCGGGTTTGGTGTGGTGCCGGCAGTCCACACGATTTCGCTCCGGCCCGGAAAGGTGGACGGATCATAAGCGAGGACTGCCACACTGGGAATGCCGGTATCAAGCGAGAAATCAGAGACAAACAACCTGACCCCCACTTTCTTGTACTTGCCGATCATCTCAAGAACGAGTGGATCGGTGACTGAGTCTGTGTTGATTGCGGGGACCCTCAATTTCTTGCGGCTTACAATAGACGATACATGCCTTTCAACGATCTCGCATATGCCCTGGCTGAGCGCTTCTTCCACACAGTTCCCGGCTGATGGACCATTGTACTCGTTGATGGCAAAAAACCAGTTAAAGGGGATGAGCATTTCTTCCTGGCGGGTCATATTGTAAGCCCAGGTCCATTTCAGAGGGAGCCTGGAAAAAACCTCTTGAGCTTTGTCCAGGTCATCAGAATTGTCATGCACAGAAAGGGCAATCGCTTCAAAAGGGAGGGCACGATTCTTCAGATTTCTGTATTCTTCAACAAAAAAGTTCTCGGCATCTTTGTAAAAACTGAAGAAGCTGAATCTTTCAGCCAGCTCTATCACCGCACTCGCCTCTGACTGGTGCGTGGTGCCCCCTTTTCCCATCTGCTTCTTTGTGCCTATGATCTTGAGGGCATCCTGGGCGCATATGCTGAAATATACGGGGATATCCAGTCTGCCGTTATCGATTCTCATGGTTCTTTCCAAAATATTCAGGTTCACCTCTTTTAGTCTTTCCTTGAACCTTCGCACCGTCTCTTCTGGTGTTATGACCTTGTCCTGATCCAAAGTAAAACGCTTATAGGCGTCTTTCAGAATCACCTTGCTCGTCATCTATATCCTCCAGGTTGTATCTGATCATAGAGTTAATCTTCTCTCGCCCGCTCCCTTCGATCGCTGGAGCCCACAGAGATCGCTAAGACGAGAATTTCTTGGCCTGATTTTTTGAGTGGGAAAAATCAGGCCAAACAATCAGCCCCTGGCGGGGCATTCATCATCCAGAAATATGAAACCTTTGGCTAGCACCGCAAAAGTCATACGCGACAGCGCGGCAGCTTGAGCGGAATTCCCGTCTCAGGAATTCCGTTCAAAAACTCTGAGCCTCTGTGTGCTCTGCCTGCCCCGTAAGGAGGAACGACTGTACTGGGGTGAGAGACAAAAGGACCCTGTTATCACTCACTCCAGCTATGTGTCGATTTCCAGGGCCCGGTTCATGCTGCCGGGCACATAACCTTCCAGATCCACAGCTACATGCAAGAAACCGATCTCTCTGAACTTGCGCACAATGGCTTTTCTGACATCATTGCCCATGATCGTTTTTAGCCCCAGGGCTTCCACCTCTATCCTTGCCACAGATCCGTGGTGCCTTACTCTGCACTGCCTGACGCCCCTTTCAAAGAGAAACGCCTCAGCCTCCTCAATCATCTTCAGCTTTTCAGCAGTAACAGGACTTCCATAGGGTATCCTTGTGGCAAGGCAGGCCATTGCCGCTTTATCCCAGGTAGAAAGCCCCATCTCTTTTGAAAGGTGGCGGATATCCTTCTTGCTCAAGTTAGCGTCCAACAAAGGAGCCATAATTCCCATTTCTTTGGCGGCCCGAAACCCTGGGCGATAATCTTCCAAATCATCCACATTGGCTCCATGGGCCACATGCTTTATGCCTCTTTCCGCTGCTATTTCAATAAGTTTCTGAAAGAGGGATTTCTTGCAATAATAGCACCTGTCCGGCCCGTTAGATACAAAGGCGGCAATGCTGGTTTCTTCCGACCGGAAAAGGATGTGCTCAATACCTCTCTCCCGGATGAATCTTACTGCCGCATTTTTTTCACGTGCCGGATATATCTCCGAAATCGCCGTTGCTGCCACCGCTACTTCTCCAAGGGTTTCATGGGCCACGGCCAACAGGAGTGAACTGTCCACCCCCCCGGAAAAAGCGATCAGCAGGGAACCGGCATCTCGCAGCAGACGCATCAGGTCCTCTTTCTTGCGTGTTACGCTCTCTTTATCCATCCTCATTCAGTCCCGTTAGAATAATTATACCCCAATTCAAACCATCCTTCTATCACAAAAAAAGATTCACCATCCCAAAGCGAGTGGCCATCAGCACCTACGATTACGATGTAGTTCTCTTTTTAATCCGTTCTATCAAGCAATGTGGCCGGAAAACAGAGCGCCATAAACTTCAACCATTGACGTTTAGCCCTGAAAATGATCTGATTACATAGCAAAACATGAAAGGTAGGCTAAAGGACAATGAACAATCTTGGTCAAGTGACAATGTGGTTGGGACTCATTGCAATATGCATATCATCAATATGCTATCTGGTACTGTGCTTTAGAAAAGAGAGTACCTTCTGTCGAAACACCGCTCGCCTGAGTTTTTTTGGCTTTGCCGCCTTTGTGACCGTTGCCTCGATGCTTTTAATGCACTTCATACTCAACCATGAGTTTCTTTACAGCTATGTGGCCCGATATTCGTCCCGTGATCTTCCCTTGGAGTATTTGGTCAGTTCTTTCTGGGCGGGTCAGGAAGGGAGCTTCCTGCTGTGGGTATTGCTCGGCTCCTGGCTTGGTATCTTCCTTATTTTTAAGGCCAGGGACATGGAACCCCAGGTTATGCTTATCTACAACCTGAACAACATCTTCCTGGCGATTTTGTTGATCAAGCAAAGTCCCTTTGGAATGCTCCCCATTTCTCCTCCTGACGGCCAGGGACTGAACATGCTTTTGCAGGATCCGTGGATGGTTATCCACCCGCCTGTGGTATTCTTGGGTTATGCTGCATATACGATCCCCTTTGCCTATGCGGTTTCCGCCCTTTGGCGCAGAGAATATGATCGATGGGTCAAGCCTGCCTTACCCTGGACGGCTTTCGCATTCGTGAGCCTGGGTGCAGGGATCATCATCGGCGGATATTGGTCGTACAAGGTGTTGGGGTGGGGTGGCTACTGGGGTTGGGATCCGGTGGAAAATGCCTCCCTCTTGCCATGGCTTGCAGGCACGGCCCTGATGCACGGTATGATCTTGCAGCAGACGCGCAGGAAATTGCGGAAAACGAATTTTGTGTTGGCGGCTTTTTCTTTTATTCTCGTCATCTACTGTACGTTTCTTACCAGGTCCGGCGTTCTTGCTGATTTTTCCGTTCATTCCTTTGTGGATCTCGGCATCACCGGCTGGCTGGTCATCTTCATGTTTGCCTTTATAGCTATCTCCCTGGGGTTTCTGGTGGCACGTGCAAGGGAGATCCCTGTATCCAAAAAGACAGAGAGTGTGAGCCTTTTTTCCAGGGAATTCGGCCTTATTGCCGCCATGATGCTCCTGTGCATTTGTACGCTTGTGACCGGCCTGGGCACATCTGCGCCCCTCATAACCAGGCTGCTTGAAAAAGCCTCAAAGGTGTCAACTGAGTTTTACGTGAACACGAATTTGCCTCTGGCGCTCCTCATGTTGTTGTTGTTGAGCTTTGTTCCGTTGATGGTTTGGGGAAAAAACAGCTTTTCGAGGCTCGGCCCCAAATTGACCTGGGCCATAGCAGGCGCAATTGCATCGGTAATCATCACCCTGTTGCATGGCTATCCGGATATGGGGGTGCCGTTCCTTTCAGCAGGAGTGTTGCTCCTTTCACTGTTTGCCGGGGCTGTTGCGGGTATGAATCTTTTTCTGGCCGTAAGGCTCATCAGAAAGAAAATCACCATCTCGGGCGCAGCTATTGCCCATTTAGGGGTCGGCTTGATGTTTCTCGGCATTGTGTCATCGTCTGCCTATGATCGGTCTGAAAAGGTGTTACTAACTCAGGGCGCTGTCAAAAGCGCCATGGGCTATGATATTGAATTCAATGGCCCGAGTTTCTCAAGAGAGGGCAAAGGGGTGCGCGTGCAT
>JAQYWL010000299.1 GCA_030145035.1 Desulfobacteria bacterium
ATAGAGTAAAACCTAACGGGAACTTTGATGAAGATGATTTGTTCACTATCAATGAATGGATATCCCGGTTCCAAGAGCCTTTTTTATTAGCTCCAAGGACACGATTTTCATAGAATTACAGATAGATTTTCCTGTCATTGTGAAGCCGAATTTCGGGGATTCGAGCTTCGGTATTACCCAAGCGAGTGTGTGCTATAATGTAGAGCAGTTGGAAAACGCCCTCTTAATGGTACGTAACCAAGTAGGCTATGATAAGCCCGTCATAGTCGAGCAGTTTCTTACCGGTAAGGATATCAGTGTTGGAATTATCGGTAATCCTCCTGAATCATATCTGACGTTGCCGATCATTGAAGAAGACTACTCGGAGTTGCCGCCTGATTTGCCAAAAATTTGTGGATATGAGGCAAAATGGGATCCCTGTTCTCCTTATTCGCAGATACGCTCCGCACTTGCGAATCTGCCTGAAGAAACCGAGAGGTTCTTGATAGCAAGTTGCACTAAGCTCTTTGAACGGCTCGAATGTAGGGATTATGCCAGATTCGACTGGCGACTGGACAAGAACAAGACCCCAAGATTACTTGAGGTTAATCCGAATCCGGGCTGGTGCTGGGACGGCCATCTGGCAAAAATGGCAAAGTTCGCAGGCCGTTCTTACACCCAGATGCTGGATAGCATTTTAAAAGCAGGTGAGGAAAGATTTACAAGAAATGCCCAAACAGGAAATAGCTTGGACCGCTCCTAAAGACGGACATGCAAAAGGCGCCAGCCCTTTCCACGCCGCCCCACCCCATCAAAATCACCTATAGGCTTAGTGTGCCTAGACTCATTAATCAGGACAAGGGATAGCACTTGGAATATATGGAATATAAGAATAAGCTTTTGGCCCGGGCTGAGGCCCACATATTCTCCACCGGTCTGCGGGACGGAGCGACCCATCTCTGTCGGGCCAATATGAAGTATGGGCTGGCCAAAATCCACTGGGTTCAGGAGCGGCTTGGCCTGAAGTCGGATGCCACCTTCGTTTCTAGCCCGGACATGACCATTAGCCGGAGTGCCGCCCGGTGGAAGAGCGGGTTTGGCTATGGGGGGAAGGTCACCTGGGGCGATGGTGACATCGAACTGGTGATCCTGGATGTAAAACCTAATACCTGCGGGATGCTGGTGGGGGGGCTCGACCGGTTACCCGACAGCTCGGAGTTGGTCTGTATGGTCGACAAGCTAAAGGACCGGAAGAGAGAAATTGATGGGATTGAGATCCAGTGGGACTTCCACCTCTCCAACCACTTCATAGACCTCTTTTGGGTAAAACCCCTGGGTGATGTCAAATTCTCCGAGTATGTCTTCATCATCCATTCGTCTGCCCCTGAATTAACGGGGGATAACTCGATAGGATTCGGCCTCTATTATGACAGCAGCATGCTCCTTAGAGACATGGCGGAGAGGTTCGATACCCCTTTCGGCCCCCTCCATGTTTTGACCGGCGCTCGGGCCAAGGAATACTGTGAGTTTTATCGCTATGCGGAAGGATACTCCAAACAAAAGCGTATTCTGGCAGCCGAGGAGCTTTTCGGTGAATTTCAGCTCATCTCTAACGAAGCGCACCAAGGACTGGTGAATATGAATGAGATCCTCCTGGGTTGCCACCTGGTGCATGAAAACACCCCGGAACATATCTTTCCCTTCGTATTGAGGGCTGACTTGCCGGCCTATCTGGTAAAGGGCAAACCCAACATAGAGGAGAACGAAATCGAG
Source organism: Desulfobacteria bacterium (assembly GCA_030145035.1). GTDB lineage: Bacteria > Desulfobacterota > Desulfobacteria > Desulfobacterales. The sequence continues at coordinate 1,753 of JAQYWL010000299.1, forward strand.
TCCCTGGGCTTTGCACAGCGATCACAAAAGCTTGGGGTATATGATAGGTTGAAGAAGGCCAACATCATCCCCCATGGGTCTGGCTATTCCTTCCCGGACCTGCTGAATGTTTGCCGGGTCTTCGAACATAACGATCATAGATACTTCGAGGTAGACATGCTTAATGACCGGGGCAAAAAGGTGCTCTCCGACGTTCGGGAAATCCCTTACACTTATCGGGGCCGGGAAGTAGTGCTCAAAACATTGGAGCTGAATCTGTGCGAACTGGTGGCCAAGTTGCTGCCCCGGTATGTGCTCAAGATATAGGACAATGCTCCTACAATTAGCCATAATATGCCGTAGAATAAAGGAGGTCATCTATGTTCACCAGGCATTTGAGCGAGGAGGAGGTAGCCATTATTCGCAAGAATATGGTATCAGAAAGGAACAGTCCAAAACCCTCCCAACCTAAGCAATGTTTCAGCACCGTGAGTTCCGATAGTTAAGAAAACCGGAACTCAAAGTTCGTATTGTTAAATCCCCCATTATTTCAATAGATTTCATCACATCCATTGCTCTATCACCCGCCTGATCAAGTTTCCTCCTATGAAGACCGGAACTGCCAGTTCCGGTCTCGTTCGTGACAATCATAAAAAATCCAGCAGTATCAGCAGGTTAAGTATGTGGCACGACTGTTGCTCGTTTGAAACAGATTCAAGACGCGGGTCAGGGGGTTCAATGGGAAGACCCCAATGACCAACCACAAACGTCACTTTAAGGAGGTATTGAGATGAAAAAGGACAAGAGATTCTTTGCCGCAGGTATTTGTACTCTTTTATCGGTTTTGTTCGTCTTTTCGGCGAATGTCCTGCCGTCCGAAGTGTCGCTCACAGAAATAGCCGATTCATACTACGAAAGGGTAGCGGATAGTGGGTATGGAGACTCAGGTGGATGGATCGACAGGGACGAGGATGAATCCATGAAGGACGAGTATGAACAGGAATATAAAGAAGAGGCCGAGGAGAGAGACGAGGAGTACGAAAGCGTCCCATCAGATTCGGAAGACGAATCCTCCACAGAGGAACCATCCGAGGAAGACGACTTTCCGCCGGTTCAAGAAGACCAATATCTGTAAGCGCGCAATGGAACAGGTGTTTAACGAAGTACGTTTTATACAGCTATGTCGGCCAAGAAAAGGAAAGAGTATTTTAAGATTTTGCTCAGTCAAAGGTTGGATGAG
>JAQYWL010000503.1 GCA_030145035.1 Desulfobacteria bacterium
CGCAGGGGACCGGGTCAATTGTCTACCTCCATTAGAAATTTTGGCATCCTTCATTCCTCGGTTTACACTTATCAAGGAGGCGGGCGTCAAGAGATAATTTCTTTTGTTCCTACTTATTGGTGTCAGGTGTCAGGTGTCAGGTGTCAGGTGTCAGGAACTGAAAAAGCAAGACCTGAACACTGAACACTGAAACCTGAACACTGGTCAATAGGTGTAAACTACTTTATGGCGAAAATGAAGGATGCCGAATACCTCAACCGAAATCTCACGCGCCTTTGCGTCGCATACATGCGCTATTAAATAACGCACGTCATTGTTGACAGCACATTTTATGCCACAGAGCGCAGGTCAAGAATTTTTCCTCTGCGCTCTTTGCGTCTCTGCGGTGAGTAAAAATTCAGGGAAATGGTGGATTTGAAGCGTTTTGAGGCCGCGACAACCTATGTCATCACGCTGATGGTGGCGTATTGCAGCATCGTATATGAACTGCTCATGGCCCAGACCCTGTCGGCCATCATGGGCAACACGGTCCTACGCTACAGCACAACTATCGGTGTGTATCTGGCCTCGCTCGGCGTGGGCGCGCTCCTTTGCGGGCACTCAGAGAAAGGTTCGGTCCAGAGGCTCATCCGCATCGAGATACTCTTAAGCCTCATCGGCGGCCTGTCCGTGATCATGATGCACATGTTCGCCGCGATGCAGCGCTATGCCGCCAACACCTCCCTGTTTTTTCAGGGTCCCACGGGCGAGCCGGTTCTAACAGTCTCATTTTTCCTGGTCAGCCACCTGATCATTGTGGCCATCGGGATCCTGTCCGGGTATGAAGTGCCGCTGCTTATCGCCATGCGCAAGGCGGAAATACAGACCCGGCGGGGCAGGAACCCCGCAACGGCCGTTAACGTGGTTCTGGGCGTGGACTATTTTGGTTCGCTTTTAGGTGCCGTGCTCTTCCCCCTAATTCTCCTGCCGCAGCTTGGTATATTCTCGATCTCCTACCTGTCAGCGCTTCTGAACGGTTTCGCCTGCTTGCTTCTCCTGAGTTTCAAGCCGTGCCGGGACAGGACCCGACAGGCCGCGAAGATAGGGGTGCTCATCGGAGTCCTGCTCGTTCTCTTGTTCATGGTCGGCCGGACCGAGCAGTATTTTCTCAAGAAATTCTACTATGATGACAGAATCACCAATATCAGCTCGCTCTTTAGTCCGTTTGACGACCTGGACGATATCGTAACCTTTCGTTCGCCCTACCAGTGCATCCACTTCGTGCGCCGGCCGGACAACCCTTTTTTGGATTCGATTCTGAAGACATACACGGACAAGTTCAGAGCCGACCCGAATTTTCCCAAGGATATCTGGCTGTTCATGGAACATCAGTACCAGTTTTTCTCCAATTTTGAAGAGATGTACCATGAGTTCTTCGTGCATGCGCCCGTACAGTTTGATAAACCGCCGCGGCGGGTGCTGGTGCTCGGGGCAGGCGACGGCCTGGTTGTCCGGGAATTGCTCAAGTACGACGAAGTGGAGAGCATTACCGTCGTTGACATCGACCCTGTCATACTGCGGCTGGCCAGGGAATTTCCCCTGCTTGTTCACATGAATCGCGATTCCATGTCCGACAGGCGGGTCAAACTGATACAAGAGGACGCCTTTACCTGGCTCAGCCGGTGCAGGGAAAGATTCGACGGGATTTACTGCGACTTCCCAAACCCCATTGACTTCGACCTGTCCCGCCTGTTCAGCCGCGAGTTCTATTGCATGATTCGACACCATCTTGCCTATGGCGGCTTTGCGGCCGCCGACATCCCCGACCCCGCCCTATGGGAAAGGTATTACAGCACCTTCAAGGCGGCGGGTTTCAAAACCATACTTCCATACGAGGTCCGGTTGGAAAGTGACAACCCCGGGCTCAAGGAAATTGCGGAAGAATTCGCGACAATGGGCGGCTTAATGGATGTCAAGGACACGGGAAAGGAGCGCCAATTTTTTTACGACACCGTAGTCCGGAGGGTGGTTGACAACGTGAGCCAGCGCTTCGTCTTCCTGCGGGCCGGTAAGAGCGTTATAAGCAGGCGTTACGTGGATAACAAAATTCCCCTTCACGTGTTCAACGCCAAACGCTTTGCCCTGGCAAGCAATGTTGCGCACGACGCCAGCTTCAGGCCTGAAATGGTCAACTCTATTATTCGGCCGACCATTCCGAATGTCAGCTTCAACTCAATCTTTGAGCTTAACAAGCCGGGCTAAACGTCTCGTCTTCAAAGCCGGAATAATTGCAAGCTGTGCGATTAGAATTATTCAAGTCAATCACGAAAACACGAAAGTACGAAAACACGAAATAAACCCAAAGAACCAAGTTATTAACATCTTTTTCGTGCTTTCAATCTATCGTGCTTTCGTGATAATTTTCCTTTTTTTGCCTTTCTTACACCAAATCTAATATCTATAATATCTAACCGCACAGGTCGAATAATTGTAAGGGCGACTTTATGTCGCCCGCCAAAAAAATAGGGACGAGGTAAACTCGCCCCTACAATGCGGGGCCAGGTCTTGACCCTGACCCCTTAGCCGCTCGAAAAAGTTTATTTTTTGCCCCTTACTGCCTTAAACATGTAGATTCCGACAGCGACCATAATTACTCCCCCTACAGCGACCAGAAGAAGAACATCTGTTGACATAACCTTCACCTCCTCTCAAAGTGAAATTAGTTCGCTTCACTCACAAATATTCCTTTCCAAAAAATTGCCCCAGACAATTAAAAAACTTAAAATTCACCAAGTTGCACAAACATTGAAATGAGTGATCAGCATCATCTCGTAACCTGATGTTTTGGTATAAAGATCATGTTTTGTAATAGGCTCTGCAACTTTTCCAGAAGAAAGGGTTTGACCAGCAACGGCGTCCTCTTCGATTTTGTGGATGAAGAGGCATAGGCAGACATGTATACAAATTTTGTTTTAAGCTTTCGTTTCCTGGCTCTCTTTCTCAGCGTAAATCCATCCATGCCCGGCATCTCAATATCGGTAATTACCACGTCATACGAATTCTTTTTCAGTTTTTGCCATCCTTCGAGGCCATCAACCGCCTCATCTACATTCCATCCATTTGAAGTAAGGTATAACACCAATGAATGTCGAAAATTCTTGTCATCATCCACGACCAGTATTTTCATGATTTTGGACTTCTTTTGTTGAATCCGCCCGAGGAGGACGGACTAACTCCGCGAGATGCACCTCAAGTAGCTAGGGTGTGGGGTTACTTGAAAAATCCCCCCTAACCCCCCTTTACAAAAGGGGGGATTTTAGTCGAAATCTTTTTCTTGGAGCCTATACGATATCAAGAGTCGTGCCATAATATATGTATAAAGCTAACACGCCGATATTATGGCATATTGCTTTATGCTCAGTCGAGAGCTTGTCTGTCCTTGTTTCAAAATGAAACTATTGAAAACAGATGGAAGGATCAATTTGAGACGTTAAAAGGGAATGTTGGGGGAGCTACCTTTGGGGTTTTTGGTCCAGCTTGATAGTATATAAAATCGCGAAGCGATTTGGCATCCTTCATTCCTCGGTTTACACTTTTCAAGAATGCGGGCGCCAAGAGATAAATTCTTTTGTTCGTACTTTTTGGTGTCAGGTGTCAGGTGTCAGGTGTCAGGTGTCAGGTGTCAGGAGCGAGAAACGCAAGATCTGAAACCTGAACACTGAAACCTGAACACTGGTCAATAGGTGTAAACTACTTTATGGCGAAAATGAAGGATGCCAGCGATTTTATAACTTGTATGCTTTCAATCGCCGGTGCAGGGTGGCCCTGGATATCTTAAGGATTTCGCAGGCCTTTTTCTTCTTCCATCCGGTTGTTTCCAGGACTGAAAGAATATAGCTCTTTTCAAGCTCGTCAAGACTCGCTGGCTGTTCCAGTGAATAGATCGGTTTTGTCTCTTCCTGGATAAGTTTCTGAAAACTGCCGGGCAGGTCTTCCATGTCGATGCAGTTCTTGGCCGTAATGGCCACGGCGTAACGGATCGTGTTTTGCAATTCCCTGACGTTTCCCGGCCAGGAATACCCCAAGAAAACTTCATATACCCGGGGATGGATCATGTCTATCTGTTTATTCATCTCTGATGAACAGGCTTTCAAAAGGTGTCGTGCCAGAAGAGGTATGTCTTCCTTTCTGGCACGCAACGGCGGCAATTCAAAGCGGCAGGCATTGAGGCGAAAAAACAGGTCGTCCCGAAAGAGACCGGACTGAATTTCATGTTCAAGATCTTTGTGGGTGGCGGCTACGATTCTCAAATCAGCTTTTCGGGTGATGGTCTCTCCAAGCCGTCTGAATTCTCCGTTTTCCAAAAAACGCAATATTTTTACCTGGAAGGATAGAGGTGCATCCCCGATTTCATCTAAAAATATGGTGCCTCCGTCAGCCTCTTCTACCAGCCCTCTCTTGTGACTGGTTGCGCCGGTAAAAGCGCCGCGATTATGTCCGAACAGTTCGCTTTCTAAAAGAGTCTCGGGAAAAGCGCCGCAATTCAGGGCAACAAAAGCCCTGTCTTTACGGTGGCTCATACGGTGCAGGGCAGCGGCAATCAGCTCTTTGCCTGTTCCACTTTCTCCAACCACCAATACACTGATATTTTGAGAGGCAATTAGAGAGACTTTTCGTAATATTTCCTGAAGCTCGCGATTCACGGTAATAATATTCTTGAAGTCGTACTTATCAATGAGAACACTTTGTAAAACACGTATGGTCGATTCGAGCTTCTGACGTTGTAAGGCCTTGTCTGCGGCCAAAGTGATCTGATCTTCCGTAAAGGGCTTGGTAATATAGTCGCTGGCCCCCAACTTGATGGCGGCAACAGCACTGTCGATAGAGCCATACGCGGTCATCATGATGATGGATGAGGTAGGACACAGTGCCTTGATCTTTTTGGTCAAGTCCAACCCATCAATATCTTCCATGACCAGATCGGTAATAATAAGATCAAAAATATCTTTCTGGACAAGCTGGAGGGCCTCTTCCCCGGTGGCCGCTTCCTCAACCTGATGGCCACTGAATTGCAAGGCAATCGCTATACTTCGGCGCACTCCTTTTTCGTCATCTACAATGAGTATGCGAGCCATTGTACGATTTTGGATTTTGGATTTTGGATTTAACCAAAACCGCATTGTGAGTGTGTTTGTTGTATTTGTTGCGTTATGACTCAAAGAGCCCAGTAAACTCTAACAACCCGTAACCGTTCACATCCCTTCTTCCCCATGTCATTTCGACCGAAGGGAGAAATCTTGATAAGTAGGGTCGGCCACTGTGCCGACCCAAAACACCTGGCGGGCTTTAGAAAAACAGGCTTTGGCAACTTCCTTACTCGGTCATTCCCGCCCCTGCTTCCGCAGGGGTAAACTTGTCCCCGCGAAGGCGGGGAGCGGGAATCCAGGTCTTGTTCCATATAGATTTCTGCTTTCGCAGGAATGACATTATATAGTGGTCCAAATAACGATCAATGCCAACTTTAGGCACTTTAGCTCACTTTACTTCATCTCTCCAGAGGCAACATAATGAAAACCGACGTGCCCACTCCTTCTTCACTCTTTACCTCAATATCTCCCGCGTGCTCCTCGACGATCCTCCTGGCTATAGCGAGGCCCAAGCCTAATCCCTTGGCCCTGGTGGAAAAAAATGGTTCAAAAATCTTTTTTGTGTGGTCCTGAGATATTCCCCTCCCATTGTCGTGAATGCCGATCTTGAAAAAGGGGTGATGATTCAGAGTCGCTCTTTCTGTAGTAATCGTTACCAATCCTTCCCCCCTGGCAGCCTGCAAGGCATTGATCAGGAGGTTTTGAACGGCCGTTCTGGCCTGACGGCCATCTACCTCCACCGGGGGCATGTCTTCAAAAAGACACTGAATCTGGCAGTCACCCATTAACTCTTTGTCCTTGGTCAACAAGGTTACCATCTCTGATAACAATTTGTTGATATCCGTGTTTGTATATCGGAGTTTCTTCGGGCGGCTGTAAGTCAGGAAATCGTGAACAATGTTATTCAGCCGTCCAACTTCCTCGGCCATGATTTCCATAAGTTCCTGCTGCGGTCCGGCCAGGGTAACGCTTTTACGAAGGATGCTGATCGAATTGGACAGGGCCCCCAATGGGTTGCGAATCTCATGAGCGATGGAGGCGGCCAACCTCCCCATGGCGGCTATGCTTTCCGATTTAATGAGTCTCTTCTGGAAATCTATTAGCTTCTCTTCTGCTCTCTTGCTTTCGGTTATGTCCTCTTCATAAATGGTCACAGAAGAGATCTCACCATCGGGAGTAAAGGCCGGAAAGTAATTGTATTGAAAAAAACCTCCCAGAACCGGATGCTCTCTTTGCAAAGAAACCGTTGCATTTGATTTAAAGACTTCGGGGAGTGGACACTTCCGGCATGGTTCTTTCCCCCGGTAAACAACCTCATAGCACCTTCGCTGCTCTGCGTCATCCAGACCGTAATCGGCCAGGAATGCCTTGTTCGCCTGAAGGATGCGAAACCGGGAATCGACGATAAAAATATGGGCGGTAATGGCATTGAAGGTGGACTCCCATTCTCTCTTGTCCTGGCATACCGTATCAAAAAGCCTGGCCTTCGCAATGCCAATGGCGATCTCTTCGCCGATGGATCGCAAGATTTGAATCTCTCTCTCCACAAACTCTCTCGGCATCCGGCCGGCCAGGCACATGACCCCGACCAGCTCGTCTCCGGAATACAGGGGAAGGTTTACCATAGATCGTATGCCAAGCTTCTTCAGGGCTGGTGGAAGGGCAGAGGTTTTGTCGGTTATCACCGGCCCCTCTTTGTCGCCTGACTTACCCAAGAAGTATTCAGGCAGCATTTCAGCAAAAGGGCCGCTTGGAATCTCCGCCACCGCATCCTGATCTCCAAATGATTCCCACTCGTTTCTTTTGGGATCCATTATGCAGACCCAGGCCACATCCATGTCTAGCCAGCGTCGTATCTTTTTCAGGGTTTCTTGACTCATACTCTGAACGTCCAGAGATCGGTTTACGGTATGGATAATACTGTTCAAAACCGAAAGTTCCTTAGCGTGTTGGGAAAACTCCTTCCTGACTTTCTCTATGGTCTCCCTTTCATAAATGGTCCGCTCATCTTCGAGCTGTAAGAAGTCCCAGAACAGGTTGGCAGCGTCGTGATCCATGATGCGGATATGCCTCGGTTTGGAGTCAACGATCTCGTCGCGTACTTTCTTTTTTCCGCCATGTCTTAAGCCTCTCCTTCTATAATAACTAGAAGAATTTAATTCTACAAACTGAGCTATCTTTATCATTCTAATAGCACTGTGCGCTGACATTGAGTTAAATCCACCTATCTGTGCCTCTACAAAATTCAAAAGTTTGTCATCATAAATAAC